>JANONQ010000185.1:0-6143 GCA_031420935.1 Novosphingobium sp.
GCGACATTGACGAAGGGCTGGACATTGCGGCGCAGCAGCCGCTGCCACGAAAGTTCACCGCGGATCTGGCGTTTGAGCGAGGCCGGCGCGGAACCGATGCGGGCAAGATAGGCGTCCATCGCCTTGGTGTTCTGGCCAAAATTCTGCTGGGCGACGCGGGCATAGCTCTGCTCGATCTCGGCATTCTCAACCTCGATGTCGGACGCCTTTGCCGCCTGGATTTGCAGCGTTTCGTCGATCAGATTGCGCAGCACCTGCAACCGCAGGCGCTGGACTTCTTCGGCCGCCAGCTTGTTGTCGTTGGCGGCCAGGATCAGGGCGAGCCGTTGGTCGACATCGGTACCGGTGATGATGTCGCCGTTAATGACGGCGGTGGCACGGCGAACGTTGGGATCGTTCTGACCGAATACGGTCACATCCGCGGGAATCGAAATTTCGCCTTGCACGGCCGGGCGCGCCGGCGCCGGAGGCGATGCGTTAGCCGGTGGCGATGCATTCTGTGCAGCCGCAGCTGCTGTCACCGCCGCCACCAGGCCAGCGCCCAAAAACATGTTTCGAACAGTCTTCTTCACAGCCAGTTCAACCCTGTTTGCGGCGCGGAAATCCGTCAGCCTGAATGCCGCCGTAAATGGTTCCGGCCGGCTTAACCTTAGCTGAGCGCGCCGATAGCGTGTTTGCCGGCCCATGCCAACGCCCGATGCCGCGGCATCCCCGGATGCAATTCCCCGCACTGGCCCAGGAGGAGAGAGCCAGATCAGCGAAAGCCGAGATTGCGAAGGGCAAAGCGGAATTCGAACGTATCGCCCTTCTGCGCATCGCCGGTGGTGACGAAGTCGCGCCGCCAGGTTACGCCGAACTCAAGGCAGTCGTCCTGATAGGCAACGCCAAGCCGGGTGCGCAGCGGCTCGAAACCCTGCGGCAAAGGCTGCAAGCGGTTGGTGCTCTGACCAATGTTGAACACGCCCGAACCGAACAGCGACCAGTAGCGCTTGATCGCGATCCGCCCCGCCGCGCGCAATTCCTCACTGTCCTTGAGATCCTCGATCGCCGGCGAGACATTGCGGTCCAGCAGCGAATACCCGACTTCCAGGTAGGTCCGCTGATTGCCGATCGCGGCATCAAGTTCGTTGCGGCGGAAGGCAAAACTGTCTTTGTCGATGCGGAAGCGGTGGGTCAGCCTGACGAAGTTGCGGTAGCGCACCTCGGTCCGCCCGACGATGTCCGAGCTTCGGCTTGAAAGACCAGTGCCTTCGGGCAGCAGGGTCGGCTTGCTGGTCAGTCGGAAGGACTGGCCAATCGTGGTCTTGACCCGCCAGCGGGGCGCATCGAACTGCCAGTCGATGCCATAGGTGAAGCGCACGCCATCCTCGATGCGGTCGTAGCCGGGGAAGCGGTTGAGGGCGAAGAGATTGCTGTCCTCAAGGTCAATGGCGCGCGAATCCTCATTCGGCACCGCGAGATTGCGGATGGTTGGGCTGGCGACGATCTGGATGCGCGGGGTCAGTACCTGGGTGCCGTGGAACAGGCTGCCGAACAGCGGCCATTTGGCATCGAGCGCCGCCGTGGCGATTCCGCGCGCCTGCCAGCCGGGATTGCCGCGATAACTTGCCGTCGCGGTCAGATGGTTCGAATCGGAATGATAGGCATCGCCGCGAACCAGCGCCGTCAGCGTCAGTTCCTGGCCGAGGTTGGTGATCCGCCGCATATCCCATTGCGCGCTGGCGAAGGCGCGCTGCGTGTCCTGTCCCGCGGAACGGATGATCGCCAGGCTGTTCGCCTGCAATTGCACCTGGCCGCCCAGCAAGGGGCCGGGAAAGCGGCGGCGATAGTCGATGGCCGGCAGGGCGATCGGCACCTGGCCCTGGCTGTCGTTGACCCGCAGCGTTTGTGTCGCCCAGCCGGCGATCGACAGATAGGAATGATCGTCGATCCGCTCGACATCGACCATCGAGCGCAGCCGGTCATCGCGGCTGATGTCATAGCGGCGCAGGAAGGTGCGATCGGTCGCGCGCCGGACCGAGGCAGTGACACTCCATTGCGGCGAGAGCTGGAAGCGGCCGTTGGCGAAGATATAGCCGCGGAAGTCGCGCTGCGATGCCGAGCCGTCGTTCGATACCGGGATGACGTTGGAGCGCGTCGCATAACCGGTGACCTGATAGGCACCGGTTTCGGTAAGCGCGCGGTACTGCGCCGAGAGCATCGGCACTGCCTTGGTATAGACGTAAGCCGTCGCCGCGATGTCGCGGTTGTTGGCGAGCCGCACGTAATAAGTCTCGCTGATTTCCAGCCCGTTGGACGGGGTGAAGCGGAAATTCGGGATCAGCAGCCCGGATATCGCGCGCCCGTCGGTGGCGAAGGCGAGCCCGGGCAGCGGCATCAGGCGGATGCCAAACAGCTCGAGCCGGGCGCCCCGCATGCGGACGGTTTTCTTGTCCGGTGAATAGGTAACCTCGCGCGCGGTCACCCGCCAGCTCGGCTTCTTCGGACAACCGTTCTCGTCCTCCACCTCGCAGGCGGAATAGCTGGCATAGTTGAGCAGAATGTCGCCATTCGCCGCCCGCGCACCCGAGATCGCGGCGAGGCGCCCGCCTTCGCGCAAGGCGAGCAGCATGTTTTCCATGGCGCCGGCCCGGAACGCATCGGTGAGTTCCACCTTGTCGGTAAAAAGCTGGTTGCCGTCCTGATCGACAATTCTCACATTGCCCGAAGCGAGGATCTGCCCGGTGGTCCGGTTCCACGAAACCGTGTCCGCCTTCACCGACTGCGCATCCCGTCGCAGCACGACATTGCCGCGTGCGGTGATGGTGTCGGCGGTTTCCGCATACTCCAGGGTGTCCGACTCGAAGTCGATGGCGTCGCTTTGCGGCGCCGGAGCGGTTATCGCGGCTGGGGCATCCAGCACCTGCGCGTGCACCTGCTGGATGCTCCCCACCGCGAGCAACAGGGCGATGGCAAAACCGGTTCCATGGCGGACAGCCCGGAAGCCATGGAGTTGCAACAGGAACTGCGGCCCGGGGAGCATCGCTTGCCTATCGCATTGCCCGCGCCTAACTGCAATCCGCCCTCGGCGCGGTTTATCGCCTGACGGGCGAAGTTCGGCCAGCCGTTGCCGATGGGATACGCTGCCCGCCAGTTCAGGAGACATCATGCAGATCCAGTTTCTCGATGCGCCGCAGGATCCCGAACCGCGCCTGGTCGCGCGCTTGGCAAGCGGCGATGCCTTGCCGGAAGATCTCGAGCCGGTGCTGGTGGAAGGCGCCAAGGCCGCACGTTTCACCGGCAAGGGCGCACAAATCCACGAAGGCTTCGTCATGCGCGGCGGCAAGCTTGCCCGCGTGGCGATGGTCGGCATTGGCGAGGTGAACGGGGCAGGGCGGAGCGGCTCGATCGAGCGGGCCGGCGGGGCGCTGGCGGCACGCTATCTTGCCTCGGGCGAAACCGCGCTGACCGTCGACTTCGCCGGCTCGGGCCTGTCAGCCCCGGAGAGCGCCGCCTTCCTGCTCGGCCTGCGTCTGCGCGCCTGGCGGCACGATGCCTACCGTACCAAGCTCCCCGAGGATCAGAAGCCGACGCTCACCGATATTTTCATCCTCAACCCGCCCGAGAATATTGAGGCGGAATGGCTGCGCGAAGAAGCACTGGCACAGGGCGTGGAGTTCACCCGTCAGCTCGTGACCGAGCCAGGCAACGTTATCTATCCGGAGAGCTTCGTCGCTCGCTGCGAGCAGCGTCTGGCGGGTACCGGCATCGAAATCCGCGTGCTCGACGGGTCGGAGATGCAGGCACTTGGCATGGGCGCGCTGCTCGGCGTCTCGCAGGGCTCGGCCCGCCCGCCCCGGCTGCTGGCGTTGCAATGGCTCGGCGGCACGCCGGGCGACAAGCCGACCGCGTTCGTCGGCAAGGGCGTGACCTTCGATAGCGGCGGCATTTCGCTCAAGCAGCCCGCCGGCATGGAAGACATGAAGTGGGACATGGGCGGCGCCGGCGCGGTGGCGGGGGCGATGCTGGCGATTGCCCTGCGCGGCGCGAAGGCGAATGTTGTCGGTATATGCGGGCTGGTCGAGAACATGCCGGATGGCGCAGCGCAGCGGCCAGGCGATGTCGTCACCTCGATGTCGGGCCAGACCATCGAGGTGATCAACACTGACGCCGAAGGCCGGCTGGTGTTGTGCGATGTGCTGACCTGGGTGCAAAAGGAGTTCGCCCCCGCCGCCATCGTCGATCTCGCCACGCTGACCGGGGCGATGATCGCGGCGCTGGGCAGCGAATATGCCGGGGTGTTTTCTAACGACGACGCGCTGGCGGAAAAGCTCGTCGCGGCGGGCACGGCCAGCGGCGACAAGCTGTGGCGTTTTCCGTTGGGGTCTGCTTACGACAAGCTGATCGACAGCCAGATTGCCGACATCAAGAACACCGGCCCGCGCAACGGCGGTGCCATCACTGCGGCGCAGTTCCTCCAGCGCTTCATCGACAAGGGCCGCCCCTGGGCGCATCTCGACATCGCCGGTGTGGTCTGGGCCGACAAGCCCGGCGCGACCTGGGAGAAGGGCGCGACCGGCTATGGCGTGCGGCTGCTTGACCGCTATGTCCGGGATAATCTGGAAGGGTAGGCGCTCCCCTCTCGCTTGCGGGAGGGGTTGGGGGTGGGGTTGTTAGGTGAGGCCGGACAACAGGCCCTCCCCTAGCCCCTCCCGCAAGCGGGAGGGGGATTGGATTGCCATGCGCGTCGATTTCTACCAGCTCAGCCGCGATTCCGCCGAAGCCGCCCTGCCGCTGATCGCCCGGGCGACGCTCAATGCGGGCGAACGGCTGCTGGTGGTGTCGGCCGACGAGGCGCAGCTTGGCCGGATCAGCGACATGCTATGGACCAAGCTCCCGGAGAGCTTCCTCGCCCACGGCCGCGCGGGAGCGCCGCACGAGGACCAGCAGCCCATCCTGCTGTCCGGCCAGCCCGAGCCCGGCAACGGCGCGCGGTACATGGCGCTGGCCGACGGCGTCTGGCGCGAGGGCGCAGTGCCGTTCGCGCGGACTTTTCTGTTGTTCGGCGAGGCAACCCTTCAGGCTGCGCGCGACTGCTGGCGGATGCTTGGCGATCGGGACGGGGTGGAGCGCCGGTTCTGGAAACAGGAGGGCGGCAAATGGGTGGAAGGGCCGTGAACCGCCGACCTTGCGAGCCGAACCATTCCCCGCTAGGGGCGCGCCACTTGCCCAGCGTCACATTTCAAGGACACACACATGGCGGTTACCCGCACCTTTTCGATCATCAAGCCGGACGCTACCCGCCGCAACCTGACTGGCGCGGTCACCGCCAAGCTGGAGGAAGCCGGCCTGCGCGTCGTCGCCTCCCGGCGTATCCGGATGACACAGGCTCAGGCTGAGGGCTTCTACGCGGTGCACAAAGAACGCCCGTTCTATGGCGATCTGGTCAGCTTCATGACCTCCGGCCCGGTGGTGGTGCAGGTGCTCGAAGGCGAGGATGCGGTGAAGCGCAACCGCGACGTGATGGGCGCGACCAATCCCGAACAGGCCAGCGAAGGCACGATCCGCAAGGCCCTTGCCGAATCGATCGAAGCCAATTCGGTCCACGGTTCGGACAGCGACGAGAACGCGGCTATCGAGATCGCCTATTTCTTCAAGCCGGAAGAGATCGTCGGGTGATTTGTTCCCCTCCCGCCCGCGGGAGGGGTTAGGGGAGGGCCTGTTGTCGCACCGGTCCATGACAGACCCACCCCCAACCCCTCCCGTAAACGGGAGGGGAGCTTGCCATTTCCATTTGTAACCCTCGCCGCCTCGCATTATCTTGCCTGCAAAGGAGATAAGCGATGCACGGCATGGGCGAAACGGCGGGCGAGGCGTGCCCGTTCGAATTCAACTTCGACGAGAAAAGCTTCAAGGCCGGCGACATCGTCAGCTACCGCGTTACCGGCAGCCTTGACGGCTTTCCTTTCGTCGGCACGCTGGTCGAAGTGCATGAGGATTTCGTGCTGATCGCCGGCGATCCCAACGAGCCGGACAAGCACTATCGCGGCACCCGCGAGAGCCGGCCGCTGGTAGAGTATTCGGAAATTTGATTTTCGCACGGTTGGACATCCGCTTCGGACAGGCGTAGTATCTCGGTTTTCGGGTCATGCGGCGCGGGGCTA
>JANONQ010000186.1:0-1758 GCA_031420935.1 Novosphingobium sp.
ACGTCCACGGCCAGACGCGGCACCGCCTGGCAGCCGTCGAGCAGCAGCTTCGCGCCGACACCGTGCGCGAGATCAGCGGCGCGCCTGGCATCTAGCGTCGAGCCCAGCACGTTGGAAATATGCGCTAAGGCGACCAGTCTGTGCTGCGGTGTCAGCATTCGTTCCGCCGCATCGAGGTCGATCCGGCCATCGTAGGTTAGCGGGCAAACGTCGATTTCCACGCCGATCCGGTCCCGCAGCAGCTGCCAGGGGACGATGTTGGAATGGTGTTCGAGCGTGGACAGCAGGATGCGGTCGCCCGCCTTGAGTTGCGATCCGCCCCAACTGTGCGCCACCAGATTGATCGCCTCGGTCGCGCCGCGGGTGAAGACAATCTCATCATCGCGCCCGCCGATGAACTGAGCGACCTTCCTCCGCGCGGCCTCGAAGGCCAGCGTCATTTCGGCCGAGCGGGCGTAGACGCCGCGGTGGACGGTGGCGTAGTCGCGGCCCATGGCTTTCACCGTCGCATCGATTACCGCCTGCGGCTTTTGCGCGGTGGCGGCGGTGTCGAGATAGTGCCAGTTGTTCGCCAGGCCAGGAAAGTCATTTCTCCAATCCTCCCCGGAACGGGGAGGTGGCAGTCCGGCGGACTGACGGTGGGGTCCCACCTCTCCGCTTGCGCTGTGCGTGTGGAGAGGTGGGACCCCTCCACCATCGCCTTCGGCGACGGTCCCCCTGCCCGTTCCGAGGAGGATTTTGGAAGCCCCGCTCACACCAGTTCCCCCAGCCGCGCCAGTGCCAGCGCCTGCAAGCGCTCCTCCTCTGGTGCCCCGGCAAACGCCTCGGCGACAAACGCCTGCAGCATCAGCCGCTTGGCCTCGGGCGGAGTCAGCCCGCGCGATTCGAGATAGAACAAGCCTGCCGCGTCGAGTTCGCCCACCGCGCAGCCATGCGCGCATTTGACATCGTCGGCGAAGATTTCAAGCTCAGGCTTAGCGTTAGCCGTCGCCGTGCGGCTGAGCAGCATGGCGCAGACCGATTGTTCGGAGTCCGTGCCAATCGCCCCGCGCGCCACGGATACCTTGCCGAGATAGGTGCCGGTAGCATGCCCCGCCAGCACCGAGCGGATGGTCTGGCGGCTGACGGCATTCGGCGCATCGTGCGAAACTTCGGTAACGATCTCCAGCGTCTGCTCGCCCGTGCCGAGCTGCGCTGCCCCAAGAGTGAAGTTTGCACCCGCGCCCAGCCGAGCATCGACCGCAATCCGGCCAAAGGCGGCACCGGTGTTGAGGATGCGCAGATCGAAACTCGCGCCCGCTTCCACTTGGATCACCAGGTGGCGGGCGATTGCTTCGACCGCAGAGTCCTCGACGATGCTCAGCGACGTGCTCTGCCCCGTTGGCACAACGATTTCCTCGCGCACGACCGGCCAGACGCCGGCGAGCGCATCGATGTCTGAATAGCGGAACGCTTCGTCCTTGCGGGTGGGGAGGGCGAAAACTACGCTCATGCCACCGCCTCGTAGCCCTCTTCCTCAAGCTGCAAGGCCAGCTCCGCTCCGCCAGTCCTGACGATCCGCCCACCAGCCAGCACATGGACGAAGTCCGGCTTCACCGTATCGAGCAGCCGCTGGTAATGGGTGATCAGCAGCACGCCCTTGTCAGGCTGGCGCATGATGGTGTTAATCCCGTCGCCGACAATCCGCAGCGCGTCGATGTCGAGGCCGCTGTCGGTCTCGTCGAGCACCGCGAAGCTGGGATCGAGGATGCCCATCTG
>JANONQ010000187.1:0-4306 GCA_031420935.1 Novosphingobium sp.
GCGGCGTGCATCTCACGCCGTCGCCCTGGGGCATATTGCCGAGCGACCGCTGGTTCTATCCGCTCTATGCCAGATGCGTGGAGTACGGCCTGCCGGTGTTCACCTATGTCGGCGCGCCGGGGCCGCTCTGGCCGATGGACCTGAACAATCCGGCGCATCTCGACGAGGTCGCTTTGGCCTTTCCCGACCTCACGATCATCGCGCATCATATCGGTGATCCGTGGACCGACATGGCGGTGCGGCTTGCCGCGCGGCACGAGAATTTCTACATTTGCACCTCGGCCTGGTCGCCCAAGGCCTATCCGGCGGCGCTGACGTCGTTCCTGGCAGGCAAGTGGCACGGCGTGCGCGGCTGCGACAAGACGATCTTCGCGTCCGATTTTCCGTTGCTCGATCTCGCTATCACAACGCGCGATGCCCGGGCGATGACACTCGATCCCGAACGGCTGGAGCAGTTCCTGTTCGCCAATGCCGACCGGCTGTTCTGGCAATGACCCGCAAAGGCTGACGCATGGATTCGATACGGACCGATATCGCCTGGAGCACCCCGGATTCGATCACCGCCTTCGGGCGCGATCTGCCGAGCGAAATCCTTGGCCAGGTCAGCTTTGGCGACATGGCGTTCCTGGAAATCACCGGGCGTATCCCGGACGCAAACCAGTCGCGCATGTTCAACGCGATGCTGGTCACCTTGGTCGAACACGGCCTGACGCCAAGCACGATTGCGGCGCGGCTGACCTATCTTGGCGCGCCCGAAGCGATGCAGGCGGCCGTTGCGGCTGGGTTGTCAGGGCTGGGCAGCGTGTTTGTCGGCAGTATCGAGGGCACCGCACGGATGCTTTACGAGGTAATGCCCACGCCCGATCCCGCAGCCGATCTGGCCGCACTGGCCGAGACGATCATCGCCAGCTTCGCCGAGCAGCGCGCGATTCTGCCCGGCATCGGCCACCCGTTCCACAAACCGATCGATCCGCGCACGCCGCGGCTGATCCAGCTGGCCGAAGAGACCGGGTTCGCCGGACCCTATGTCGCGCTGATCCAGGAAGTCGCGGCGATCGCCGAGCGCGGCAAAGGCAAGTCGCTGCCGGTCAACGCCACCGGCATCCTTGGCGCATTGTGCTGCGAGATGGGCTTCGACTGGCGCGTCTGTCGCGGCATCGGAGTGATGGCTCGCGCGGTTGGTCTGGTCGGGCATATCATGGAAGAAGTGCGCAACCCGATCGCACGGCAAATCTGGTTGCAGGCCGAGCAGGCGGCGACTGACCACTTCCGCGCCCCTGCAGCTGAAAGACAGGGAAACTCCCAATGAAGGTCGCCAATGCTACCAACGCGGCGTGGAATCGGGCGTAAAATGGCTTTGATTTGACCTTTGCTTAGTACCATTCACAGGAGGACAAAATGCTGGATCCCGAACACGAATTTATCATCGATGCTGTAGCCCACGCCTACAACCTGGACCCCAGCAATTATGCCGATGTCGCCTCGGCCCAGCCGATTTCGGAACTGACCTACCAGATCGGCGGGATGGGATCGCCTGACCCGCGATACAACGTTCCGCACGATCTCTATGTCGCTGACTGGGCGCCCGAAGAGATTGCCAACGTTCTGTTCAAGGAGACCGCTACCGACATGGCCGTGGCCCACACGCTGCCACTCTATTGCTTCAAAGACGGGTTTTGCTCGCTCGAGAAGTCGGCTGAATTCGTGCGCCGCTGGCCGCATCGCTTTCGCGCCTATGCGGCGATCGATCCGCTGCGCGCCGACTGGCGCGAGGAACTCGACAGGCAGGTCGAACTGCTGAACCCGATCGGGCTGAAAGTCTATCCGACCAGCTGGAACGGTTCGACAATTTCGCAGTGGAAGATGAACGATCCCAAGGTCGCCTTCCCGGTCTACGAAGCCGCGCGCAAGCATGGCATCAAGGTGATCGCGGTGCACAAGGCCGTGCCGCTGGGGCCGGTCGTCGCTGAGGACGCGTTCAACCCCGGTGACCTCGAAGGCGCAGCAGGGGCGTTCCCCGATCTGTTCTTCGAGATCGTCCATGGCGGGATCGCGTTCAGCGAGGAGACAGGGTGGCTGCTGGCGCGGTTCGAGAATATCTACATCAACCTCGAGGTCTCGAACATCATCCTCGAACGCCGCCCGCGCACTTTTAGCAAGATGCTGATGGAACTGCTGAAGGTTGGCGGCATGCCGATGCTCGATCGCTTTATCTGGGCGACGGGCTGTTCGCTGGCACATCCGCGGCCGACGATCGATGCCTTCTGCCGCTATGAAATCCCCGAGGATCTGTTGCAGGACGCCGGGCTGTTCGGCCCGCTGTCGCAGATCACCGACGACCACAAGCGCAACATCCTCGCCAACAACTACGCGCGCATCCACGGCATCGATATCGCTGCCACCAAGGCCGCGATCGCCGACGATGAATTCAGCCAGGCGCGGCGGCGCGATCCTTTGCCTGAGCCGTGGAGCACCACCGCGCGCTGGCCCGCGATCCAGCTCGCCCGCGCTGAGGAAGCCGCAACGCTGGTGTCGGCGTGACGGCGGTGGCGCTGGCGGCAGCTTTGGTGAGCGAGGCGGACGTGCGCGACGTGCTCGATCAGATCAAGGATCCGTGCAGCGTCGCGGCCTGCATTCCGATGGGGCTGACCGAAATGGGCCTGATCAAGACTGTCCGGATCGATCCCGCTGGCAGCGTCGATATCGAACTGCGCCTGACCTCACCATTTTGCGAAATGATCGCCTTCATGCGCAACGAGGCAATGGCGAAAGTCGGCGCTTTGCCGGGGGTGACCGGGGTGACGGTGCGGCACGATAGCGGGTTCGACTGGGACCATGATCTGATCGCCCCCGCTGCCCAGGCGCGGCGGCAGGCACGATTGGACATGCTGCGCGCATTGCCCCCGGCACTTATCCCCGACGATAACGCGCCGGTTATGTCCCAGCTCGCCGAAAAGGTTGTCTGATATGGGCAAGTTAAACGGAATGGTCGCGATCGTCACTGGTGCTGCATCGCTCAAGGGTTTCGGTTTTGCCACCGCGCAGCTGTTCGCCGAGGAGGGCGCGAAGGTCGTCCTGACCGATGTGAAGGCGGACGCGGTCGAGGCGCGCGGTGCTGAATTGCGCGGCAATGGTCATGCCGCGATCGCCTGCGGCCACGATGTGGCCCAGCAACCGGGATGGGACGCGGTGCGCGATCGCACGCTCGCCGAATTCGGCCGGATCGACATTCTCGTCAACAATGCCGGCATCGTCCAGCCCGGCGGCATCGCCGATTGCACGCTGGACGATTGGAACCTGCACATCGCGGTCAACCTGACCAGTGTGTTCCTGGGCTGCCAGATGGCAGTGCGCCAGATGCGGGCGCAGGGCAGTGGCGGCTCGATCATCAACATATCGTCGGTGGCAGGAATCGCAGCATTCCAGGGCTTGGCCGCCTATGTCGCGAGCAAGGGCGGTGTCCGCTTGCTGACCAAGGCCGCAGCACTGGACGTCGCGGCGGAAGGCATCCGGATCAATTCCGTCCATCCTGGCCATCTCGACACCGACATGATCGCGGGTGCGCGCGAGGTCGCGCCGGAAATGGTCACCGCGATGGAGGGCAACGTCCCGATGAAATATCTTGGCGGGGCGATCGACATCGCCATGATGAACCTCTTTCTGGCATCCGCCGAGTCCCGCTATGTCACCGGTGCCGAATTCGTCGTCGATGGCGGGTTGATGGCGAAATGACGGAGTACATGGCATGGCCCTGCGCGAAAAGGGGATTGCCTATGTCGTCTAGTACGACCAGCCGTGGGGCGACGGCAATCGTGCAAGGTGCGCGGTGCGCTGGGCGAGATCGGCCGCCGAATCGGATCGCGGCGACCCGCGATCGACGCTTCGATCGACCTTGGCGATATCGCCATCGGGTCGACCTTGCTGGTGGTGGAATTCCTCATCGCCAACGGCTTCGTGCCCGCACTAAACGTGCTGGAATGGCAAGAATCGAACCCCAATCTGGTGGACTATGCCGACGCCCTCGATCAGCGGTCATCGTTCATCGCAACTCGCCCGGCGATGATGGACGTCGATCTGAAATCGGTGCTTGCCTGACGCGGCGGGCGCTGGCGCGAAGGATCGCGGAGCAGCAAGAGACGGACCGATGAAAAAATGATCAGTGGCACCACAAGAACGATTTTTGTCAAAATCCGACGAAAATTCTGATATACGAATCATTCTGAGGACGAGAAGGAAACTACAATGACAATCATGCATGATCTGGTCATTCGCGGTGGAACCGTGGTTGATGGTACTGGCGCGCCGC
>JANONQ010000188.1:0-4464 GCA_031420935.1 Novosphingobium sp.
CCGGGAGATGTCGCCGGTTTTTTCGGCCAGCGGCTGCCAGTCGTCGTCGCGGTCGATCGCCGACCAGATCCGTTCGACTTCGCCCAACACCAGATTGGGAGCACCCGCCTCGCTCCACAGCGGGTGGTCCGGACCCTCGACCGGCATATAACATTTGAGCAATTCGCCGAATTCGCCATCGGGCGGATTGCGACCGCCGCGATTGGCGAAGAACATGGCGTCGGGACCGACCTGCGCCGATTTCATGTGCTTTTCGGCTGCGGCGACCAGCGCGAAATCGGCATCTGCGCGGCGCGGGACAACCCCTAGCCGCCACAGAAAGCGGCGGACCATCGCCGCCTGGTAAAGCTCGCCGAAGCGGTCGAGCGCGAACACCAGCGGTTCGGTCTCGGCAAGCAGCCGCAGGGCGATTGCCAGCTGACCGCAGTTCCAGTGTATCGATTCGGGCTGGCGGCCGAAGGCATAGAGGCCCGAGTGATCGAAATAGGCGGCAGTGAAGGCAGGATCCCAGCTCGGCAGCCAGCGCCACGGGCCGTAATCAAAACTTTCCCCCGAAATATTCATATTGTCCGAATTGAGCACGCCGTGGACGAAGCCGGCGACCATGTAGGAAGCGGCGAGATCGGCCATGCGTTCGACCACCTGATGGAGCAGGATCACCGCCGGCTCGTCACGGCCGGGCGCATCCACGGGCGGGGGCGGGCCGGGGTAGGTTTCGAGGCAATAGGCGACCAGCGCGTCCATATGCTCGCGCTGCTGGAAGGCCAGCAATCGCTGGAATGTGCCGATGCGGATGTGCCCGTGGCTGAGCCGCAGCAGCACCGCAGAGCGCGTCGGCGACGGCTCGTCGGTGCGATACAATTGCTCGCCGGTCTCGATCACCGAGAAGGTCTTGCTGGTGTTGACCCCCAGTGCCTCGAGCATTTCGGTGGCAAGGATTTCCCGCATCGCGCCCTTGAGCGTCAGTTTGCCGTCGCCGTCGCGGCTCCACGGTGTGCGGCCCGATCCCTTGGTGCCGAGGTCTAGCAGCCGGCCTCCGGAATCGCGCATCTGGGCGAACAGAAAGCCGCGCCCGTCGCCAATATCGGGGTTGTAGTTGCGGAACTGGTGGCCGTGATAGCGCAGCGCCAGCGGCTCCGGAAGATTGCCAGGCAGCGGCTCGAATCGGCCGAAATGCGCGGTCCACTGCGCATCGGTCAGGTGCTCAAGGCCAACGGCGGGCGCCCAGCGGTGATTGCGGAAGCGCAGGTTGTGGCGCGGAAACTGCGCAGCCTCCACGGGATCGGCCAGCCAATCGGCAAGCGCGACGATGCGGGGGTCGGGGCGATAGGGTGCTGCTTGCGGTTCGGCGCGCATCGGACGATAGTGGGGCCGAGGTGCCCGCCTTGCAAGCCGGGCGCTGGCAATCGCGAGGGGCGCGTCCAAACCATGAGTGAATTCTCCGATCGTTTCTGGTCGAGCCGTGACGGGCTGAAACTGCATTACCGGGACTATCCGGGCCGCGAGGACCGGGTGCCGGTACTTTGCCTGCCGGGCCTGACGCGCAACGCCCGCGACTTCGAAGGCGTGGCGGAGCGTCTCGCGGGCGAATGGCGGGTGCTGTGCCCGGATATGCGAGGGCGCGGCGACAGCGCCTACGCCAAGGATTCAGCCACCTACAATCCGATGCAATATGTCGATGACATCGCCCTGCTGCTGGAGGATCAAGGCATCGCGCGCTTCGCGGTGATCGGCACCTCGCTGGGCGGATTGATGACCATGGTGCTGGGCATGATCATGCCCCAGCGCATTGCCGGCGCCGTGCTTAACGACATCGGCCCGGAGATCGAACGGACAGGCCTCGCGCGGATCAAGGATTATGTCGGCCAGGGCCGCAGCTTCCCGACCTGGATGCACGCCGCCCGCGCGCTCGAGGAAATCCAGGGGCCGGCCTATCCGGATTACCAGATCGGCGACTGGCTGCGCGTTGCCAAGCGGCTGATGACGCTGGGCAGCAACACCCGCATTGTGTTCGATTACGACATGAAGATCGCCGAGCCGCTCGCCAACATGGACCCCGACAACCAGGCCGATCTGTGGCCCGGCATCGAAGGGCTGGCGGCCAAGCCGGTGCTGATTGTGCGCGGGGCGCTATCGGACATTCTGTCGCAGAACACGCTCGATGAGATGCAGAAGCGGTTGCCCCAGGCGGAGGTTGTGACAATCGCCCGTGTCGGCCACGCCCCGACCCTCGACGAGCCGGAGGCCGCCGCAGCAATCGAGCGTCTGCTCGACCGCATCAGCTGACCGCGGACCGGGCTCGTTGCGCTTCCTGCACCTCCATTCGAGCTTCCAGCCCGGCGGGAAGGAGCTGCGGGCGGCCAAGTTAATCAATGCCTTCGGCCGCGGCTTCGAGCACACTATCGTCTCCGCCGAGCCCGCTGCGCTGGGCGCGGCGGCGGCGATCGATCCGGGCATCCGGGTCGATTACCCAGCCGACTTTCCGCCGCTGGCCGGCTCGCCGCTGCCGGGCCGGTTGCAACGTCTGGCGCGGGCACTCAAGGGCTACGACCTTGTCCTCACCTATAATTGGGGGGCGATGGATGCGGTGATGGCGCATACCTTGTTCAGCCAATCGCTGGGCCTGCCGCCGCTCGTCCACCATGAGGACGGTTTCAACCAGGATGAAGCGGTGCGACTGAAATCCGGGCGCAACTGGTACCGGCGGGTTGCGCTGGGCCGCGCCGCCGCTCTGGTGGTGCCGTCGCAGCGGTTGGAAGGGATCGCCCTGAAGGTCTGGCACCAGCCGCGTTGGCGGGTGCAGCGGATCGCCAACGGCATCGACACCGCCGCCTATGGCCGCAAGGCCAAGCGCGATGCGCTGCCCCGGTTGATCAAGCGGCCGGGCGAGTTGTGGCTTGGCACCCTTGCCGGGCTGCGGCCAGTCAAGAACCTGCCACGGCTGGTGCGCGCCTTTTCCGGCCTGCCCGAGCCATGGCAGTTGGTGATCTTGGGCGAGGGGCCGGAGCGCGAGGCGATCCGCGCCGAGGCGATGCGGCAGGACGTCGCCCACCGGGTCCATCTGCCGGGGTTTGCCGCCCATCCGGCAAGCGCCATCGCCCTGTTCGATCTGTTCGCGCTGTCGTCAGACAGCGAGCAGTTTCCGATCTCGCTGGTGGAAGCGATGGCGGCGGGACTGGCGGTGGCGGCGCCCGGCGTCGGCGATGTCGCGGCGATGGTTGCGGCAGCGAACGTTCCATTCATCTGCCCTGTCGGTGACGAGCGCGCGCTGGCGGCGGCGTTAGAGCGGCTGGCCAGCGACAAGGGGCTGCGCCAGTCGATCGGCGCGGCGAACCGCATCCGGGCACGGGCCGAATATGACGAGAAGGCGATGATTGCGGCCTATCGCGCGGTCTATTCGGGGGCAATCGAGCGGCACCGGCGCGGTTGAATCGTTCAGCCCTGCTTCACGGCTGGGGAGGCAGCGATCATAGCCATTGAATTGGTAATCCCATTCGTTAAACAGCCCGCGTGATCCTGCGGTCCGGTTCGGACCCCAATTAGATAGAAGGCGCCCGCATTGGCCCTGCGACCCAAGCGACCCGAATCCCGCAGCGAGCAGCTGGCACAGCGCGATGCCGCCCAGCAGGATGTCTTCCTGCGCGAGGTCGACGAGGCGCTCCGCCATGACGACATGACGGGCGCGCTGAGGCGCTACGGCCTGCCATTGGGCGTGGCGCTTGCGCTCGTGCTGGTGGGCCTTGGCGGCTATCTGTGGTGGGGCAATCGGCAGGGTGAGCAAGCAGGCCAGCGCGGCGAGCAGCTGACACTGGCGCTTGATCAGATCGAAGAGGGCCGGATCGCTGCCGGCGACCAGCAGCTGGTGCCGCTGACGAAAGAGTCTGCTAGTGGCACACGCTCGGCAGCGCAGCTGATGCGTGCCGGCATTGCCCTTCAGCAGGGCCGCAAGGACGAAGCATTAAAGCTTTACGCTGCGCTTGCCGCCGCCGAAGACGCGCCCCAGCCGTTCCGCGATCTCGCGGCGATCCGGGCCGTCGCGGCTAATTTCGATGCGCTGCCGCCGCAGCAAGTGGTTGACCGGCTGAAGCCGCTCGCAGTGCCGGGCAATCCCTGGTTTGGCAGTGCGGGCGAACTGGTCGGCATGGCGTACATCAAGCAGGGCCGTAATGAACTCGCCGGACCCTTGTTCGCCGCGATTTCGCGCGACAAGGAAGCGCCGGCGAGCCTGCGCAGTCGGTCGCGGCAGCTTGCCGGGCTGCTCGGTGTCGATGCCATCGATGATCCGGTTAAGGCCGCCAGCGGGGCGCAGCCCTGACAATGTCTCATGAGGAATAGCGCATGATGCCCACGATCCGTTCTCGCCGTCTGGCGTTGCCGCTGGTGCTTGCCCTGGCGGTGGCCGTCTCGGGCTGCGGCATTTTCGGCGGCAAGGGCGGGCCGAAAACGCCCACCGTCGGCAACCGC
>JANONQ010000189.1:0-3784 GCA_031420935.1 Novosphingobium sp.
GGCTCGATCGTCGCCAGCCGCGCGCTGGGCCTGCGCATGAAAGTCGTGGCGTTCGATCCGTTCCTCACCCCCGAACGCGCGGTCGAGATGGGCGTCGAGAAAGCCGATCTCGACACTTTGCTCGCCAAGGCCGACTTCATCACCCTGCACACCCCGCTGACCGACCAGACGCGCAATATCCTCAGCCGCGAAAACCTCGCCAAGACCAGGAAGGGCGTGCGGATCATCAATTGCGCGCGCGGCGGACTGATCGACGAGGAGGCGCTCAAGGATGCGCTCGATTCGGGCCAAGTCGCGGGCGCGGCGCTCGACGTGTTCGTCAACGAACCGGCCAGGCAATCGCCGCTGTTCGGCACGCCCAATTTCATCTCCACGCCGCACCTGGGCGCTTCGACCGATGAGGCGCAGGTCAATGTCGCGATCCAGGTGGCGGAGCAGCTGTCCGATTATCTGCTCAGCGGCGGGGTGACCAACGCGCTGTACATGCCGTCGCTTTCGGCCGAGGAGGCGCCGAAACTGAAGCCGTACATGACGCTGGCGGAGAATCTCGGCAGTCTGGTCGGTCAGCTGGCGCATGGCAGCCTCGACAAGATTTCCATCGAGGTCGAAGGCGCCGCCGCCCAGCTCAACGTCAAGCCGATCACCGCCGCGGTGCTCTCCGGGCTGATGCGCCGCTATTCCGATACGGTGAACATGGTCAACGCGCCGTTCATGGCCAAGGAACGCGGGCTCGACGTGCGCGAAATACGCCATGACCGCGAGGGCGTGTATCACACGCTGGTGCGGGTGACGGTCGCCACCAGCCAGGGCGACCGGTCGGTGGCGGGCACGCTGTTCGGTACCGCCCAGCCGCGGCTGGTCGAGATATTCGGCATCGGCA
Source organism: Novosphingobium sp. (assembly GCA_031420935.1). GTDB lineage: Bacteria > Pseudomonadota > Alphaproteobacteria > Sphingomonadales > Sphingomonadaceae > Novosphingobium. The sequence continues at coordinate 881 of JANONQ010000189.1, forward strand.
TCGAGGCGGACCTCGAGGGGCATATGCTCTATATCGTCAACGAGGACGCGCCGGGCTTCATCGGCCGCATCGGCACGCTGCTGGGCGAGGCGGGGATCAACATCGGCACCTTCCACCTCGGCCGCCGCGAGGCCGGCGGCGAGGCGGTGCTGCTGCTCAGCCTCGATATGCCGATCCCGCAGGCCGTCCTCGATCAGGCGCGAAAACTGCCAGGGGTGCGCACGGTGATGGCGCTGGCGTTTTGATGGCAGTGCCTTCGACAAGCTCAGGCTGAGCGGGTTTTCGTTGATTGGGCGGGGAATGAAAGCAGTTTATTCCTCGCAATTGATCACCAATCCCGCTCAGGCTGAGCTTGTCGATGCCCGCACGCCACGGTTCGACACAGGGACAAACCGGCGCTAGAGGCCCGAATATGACCGACACCGACCGCGATCTGCTGCCCGAAGGGCTTGAGGACCGGCTGCCGCAATCGGCGGCGGTGGCGGCGCGCGTCACGCGGGCGGTGCTCGATGTGCTCGATGGCCATGGCTATGACCGGGTGCAGCCGCCGAGCATCGAATTCGAAAAGTCGCTGGCCAGCCGCATGGCCGGTGTCCAGCCGCGCCGGATGTTCCGCTTCGTCGATCCGGCGAGCCTGCGGACTTTGGCGCTGCGCTCGGACATTACCGTGCAGGTCGGCCGGATTGCCGCGACCGGTCTCGCCGCCGCGCTGCGGCCGCTGCGGCTGTGCTATGCGGGGCAGGTCCTGACCATCAAGGGCGACGGGCTCGATCCGACGCGCGAGCGGCTCCAGCTGGGCGGCGAATTGATCGGCAGCGATTCCGTGGCGGCAGTGGCGGAGGTGGTCGCCGTGGCGATCGAGGCGCTGCAGGCAGCCGGGGCGAGCGGCATCTCGGTCGATTTCACCCTGCCCGACCTGGTCGACCGCCTTGCCGAACAGGCCCTGCCGCTTGCCCCTGAGCGCATTGCCGATGTGCGCCGCGAGCTCGATGCCAAGGACGCTGGCGGCCTGGTGGCGGCGGGCGGCGAGGCGTACTTGCCGCTGCTAACCGCAATCGGTCCGTTCGGCACGGCGATTGAGCAGCTGGCGGCAATCGATGCTGGCGGTGCCTTGTCCAGCCGGATCGCAGCGCTGCGCGATATCGCCGCGCGGATAAGCGGCACGGCGCGACTGACGCTCGATCCTTCGGAACGCCACGGCTTCGAATACCAAAGCTGGTTCGGCTTCACCCTCTATGCCGATGGGGTTTCCGGCGCGCTGGGCCGGGGCGGCACCTACCGCATCCTCGGGCGAGACGAGCCGGCGACCGGCTTTTCGCTCTATCCCGATCCGCTGATCGACCTGCTGGCGCAGCGGGAGGCGCGGCGCGACACGCTGTTCCTGCCGCTCGGCCATGATCGCGACGCAGCGGCGCGGTTGCGGGCGGTTGGCTGGCGCACCGTCGCGGCCTTGTCGGATGCCGACGATCCCATCGCGCTGGGCTGCACGCACCGGCTGGCGGACGGGGAGGCGGTTGCGACTGGCTGAGCATCTGCGACAAGCCGATAAACCGCACCCGCACCTTGCCCTCTCCCCGCGCATGGCCTAGGGCGCGCCACGGTTTGCAACCGTGCAGAAAGTAATATGCCTTGGCCAATGTTACCGTGATCGGCGCCCAGTGGGGCGATGAGGGCAAGGGCAAGATCGTCGACTGGCTGGCCAGCCGCGCCGACGCTGTCGTGCGCTTCCAGGGCGGCCACAACGCCGGCCATACGCTGGTGGTCGGCAACGAGACCTACAAGCTTTCGCTGCTGCCCTCAGGCATCGTGCGCGGCACCCTGTCGATCATTGGCAATGGCGTGGTGCTCGATCCCTGGGCGCTCAAGAGCGAGATCGCCAAGCTCGAAGGCCAGGGCGTCTCGATCACCACCGACAATTTCGCCATCGCCGACAATTGCCCGCTGATCCTCCCCATTCACCGCGAACTCGATGGCTTGCGCGAAGCAGCGGCGGGCGCCGGGAAGATCGGCACCACCGGGCGCGGCATCGGCCCGGCTTACGAAGACAAGGTTGGCCGCCGTGCGATCCGGGTGTGCGATCTGGCCCATCTCGATGCGCTGGAGCCGCAGCTTGACCGGCTCTGCGCCCACCACGACGCACTGCGCGCCGGGTTCGGCCAACCGCCGATCGACCGCGCCGCGCTGCTTGCCGAGCTGCGCGAGATCGCGCCCTATGTGCTGCAATTTGCCGAACCGGTGTGGAAGCGGCTCAACCAGGTGCGCAAGGCCGGGGCGCGCATCCTGTTCGAAGGCGCGCAGGGCGTGCTGCTCGACGTCGACCATGGCACCTACCCGTTCGTCACTTCGTCGAACACGGTGAGTGGCACGGCGGCGTCGGGCTCCGGGCTCGGCCCCAGCGCGACCGGTTTCGTCCTCGGGATCGTCAAGGCCTACACCACCCGGGTCGGCGCCGGCCCGTTCCCGACCGAGCTGGAATGCGAAGTCGGCCAGCGCCTCGGCGAGCGCGGCCATGAATTTGGCACCGTCACCGGCCGCAAGCGCCGCTGCGGCTGGTTCGATGCGGTGCTGGTGCGACAGAGCTGCGCGATTTCGGGGGTCACCGGCATCGCCCTCACCAAAGTCGATGTGCTCGACGGCTTCGAGCGGGTGAAGATTTGTACTGGCTACCGGCTGGGCGGCAAGGTGCTCGACTATCTCCCCAGCCACGCCGCCGATCAGGCCGCGGTTGAGCCGATCTACGAGGAAATGGACGGGTGGGAAGCGACCACCGCGGGCGCGCGCAGCTGGGCCGATCTGCCGGCGCAGGCGATCAAATATATCCAGCGGGTGCAGGAGCTGATCCAGACCCCGGTGGCGCTGGTCTCGACCAGCCCCGAGCGCGAGGATACCATTCTGGTGACCGAT
>JANONQ010000190.1:0-3508 GCA_031420935.1 Novosphingobium sp.
GAATCGCCATCCTCGTCAATGTCGAGATCTTCCTCGGCGAGATCGCCATCGGCGACTTCGGCAACCTTTGTCTTCACCTGCTCGTAGGGGATCGGCTGCTTTGACTTCAGCACCGGCTCGGGAACCCAGGAGTAGCCGCAATCGATGCATGTGGCGGGATCGTCCTTGCCCAGATCATAGAAACGAGTGCCGCATTTCGGGCAGCCGTGCTTGGCGCCCCATTCTGGCTTGGCCATGAAAATTCCTCATACTGGCTGCCCGAAAAAGCCGGGTGCCGGAAAACTCTTGCGTTGATGGGCATTGAGCCTGCCGGAATCAAGCGCTCCAGCCGCAACAGGCGGCGCGCCTTGCCATAGCGAACGCGCGCTGTCAAAAGCCGCGCGCCGCCCGCGCCCCATATGTTTGCCCGCGCCTCATACGTTGGAAAGCCTGCCCGTGTCCGCTGACGATCCCGCCCAGATGCGCCCCCGCCGCTTCATGCCTGGCGGACCGCTGCGCGGGACCATCCGGATGCCCGGCGACAAATCGATCAGCCACCGCGCGCTGATGCTCTCGGCGCTGGCAGTGGGCGAGAGCCGGATTTCCGGTTTGCTCGAAGGCGAGGATGTGCTGGCGACTGCCGCGGCCCTGCACGCCATGGGCGTGCAAATTGAACGAGTGCCCGCCGCCGGTGGCGGCGGTGGGCGGGCGATGGGGGCACGGATCGAATGCATCGGTGAAAGCGAATGGCGCGTGCATGGCGTCGGGGTCGGCGGATTGCTCCAGCCGCAAACCGCGCTCGACATGGGCAACAGTGGCACTTCGACCCGGCTGCTGATGGGGCTCGTCGCCAGCCACCCGATCATCGCCACCTTCACCGGCGATGCCAGTCTGTCGCGGCGTCCGATGGGCCGGGTGATCGAACCGCTTGGCCAGATGGGTGCCGATATTAGCGCCAGCCCGGGAGGCCGCCTGCCGCTGATGCTGCGCGGTGCCTCGCCTGCGGTGCCGATCCGCTACCGCCTGCCAGTCGCCTCGGCGCAAGTTAAAAGCGCCGTGCTGCTCGCCGGGCTGAACACGCCGGGGATTACCACGGTGATCGAGCCAGTGCCGACCCGCGACCATTCCGAGCGAATGCTGAGGGGCTTTGGCGCGGAGCTGGAGGTGGAGCTTGCAGCGGACGGCACCCGCACGATCCGTCTGCGCGGCGAAGCGGAGCTGCGCCCGCAGGTGATCGACGTGCCAGGCGATCCTTCCTCCGCCGCCTTCTTCATCGTCGCCGCACTACTGGTGCCGGGCAGCGAACTGACCATCGAAAACGTCGGTCTCAACCCCACCCGCGCCGGACTGATCGCGGTGCTGCGCGCGATGGGCGGCAGCATCGCCGAGGTAAACCCGCGCGAAGTCGGCGGCGAGCCGGTGGCGGATTTGCTGGTCAAGCATTCGTCGCTGCGAGGCATCGACATTGACCCGGCCCTGGCCCCCAGCATGATCGACGAATTCCCGGTACTGTTCGTCGCCGCCGCGCTGGCCGAGGGGCGCACGGTAACATCCGGCCTTGATGAATTGCGGGTCAAGGAATCCGATCGCCTGGCGGTGATGGCCGCCGCCCTCACTGCCGTAGGTGCGCGAGTCGAGGAGCGCGAAGACGGGCTGGTGATTGACGGCGCCGGCGGTGAGCCGCTGGAAGGCGGAGGTCCGATCGCCACCCACCTCGACCACCGCATCGCCATGAGCATGGCGGTGGCGGGGCTTGCGAGCTACCACGGTGTCGAAGTGGACGACACGCGACCGATTGCAACGAGCTTTCCAATGTTCGAGGCACTGCTCGGCGGTCTGGCGCGATGACCCCGCACGCTGCGGACATCGTCGGGCTGGCCGGAGGCGCCCTGTTCGTCGCCGCCTTTATCTACGCAAACTATGCCGACAAGCTCGACAAACTGTGGTTCAACCTCATCAATCTTGTCGCCGCAGCGCTGCTGCTGGTCTCGCTATGGGTGAACTTCAACCTTGCCGCTTTCGTACTTGAGGCGGTCTGGGGGGCGATTGCGTTCATCGGCCTGATCGGTGCGCTGCGCGCCCGCCGTTCGAAACGCATACAATGATCATCGCCGTCGATGGCCCGACCGCCTCGGGCAAGGGCACTATCGCGAAGGCGCTTTCCGCGCATTTCGGCCTGCCGCATCTCGACACGGGCCTGCTTTACCGCGCGGTCGGGCGGCAAGTGGCGCTGAACGGGGGAAATCCCGATAGCGAAGCCGATGCCCTCGCCGCCTGCGACTTCCTCCCCACGCAGCTTGCCGATGCCGAACTTCGCTCCGAGAAATCCGGCGGGCTAGCCAGCCGGGTCTCGGTCCATCCCGCAGTCCGCCATGCCCTGTTCAAACGCCAGCGCGCCTTCGCCCTCCAACCCGGCGGCGCGGTGCTCGACGGTCGCGACATTGGCACGGTGATCGCACCCGAGGCGGAGGTGAAGCTGTTCGTCATCGCCAGCGTTGGCAGGCGGGCTGAGCGCCGGCTCGCCGAAATGCGGGCCATGGGGAATCTAGCCGAGCGCAGCGCCATCGAGGCCGACCTTGCCGCGCGCGACGAGCGCGACGCCACCCGCGCAACAGCGCCGCTGCTGGCTGCCAAGGATGCCGTGATCCTCGACACCTCACTGCTGGACCGCGACGAGGCCATCGCCCGGGCCATCGCGCTGGTGGAGCTGCGGATGGCGGGGCAATAGAATTTTGGCGCAGAAATTCCCTGCAATCTCCGCGCGAAATTCTTTTCCTACATCATCCCCATTGTGTCACGCATGGGCCGGCCAGGCACCCGCCGCCTGACCCAGGACCGTGCAACCGCAAATACCATGTATTCTGTCACCTTACCTTCCTCAAGGTTCTGATTATGAATCATAAATACAGGATGACGCCTGGGTGACACACTGTCACCTGCGTACCCCTGTCGGCGATCTGCCGGGGCCCCAATTCCCTTGCTTTCCCGCACCTCCTGACCTAAGCGCCGCCGGGTCCCGCGAGGGACGCCTGCCCCGGCATCCGGCCTGGCAGGCAGCTCGGCCCCTTTTGGCCCGTTCCGGCATGGTGCCGGTACGGAGAAAGACCAGCGGAACCAACCGCCTGGCCGGACAAAACGTGAAGACAGGAACGCTCTGAATGGCCTCTTCGGCAACAAGCTCTACGATGAATCCCACCCGCGACGATTTCGCCGCTATGCTCAACGAATCGTTGGGCGGCGCCGCCGACGGCGGTTTTGAAGGCCGCGTGGTCAAGGGCACGATTACCGCAATCGAAAATGACAAGGCCGTGATCGACGTAGGCCTCAAGAGCGAAGGCCGCGTGGCCCTGCGCGAATTCGCCATGCCAGGCCAGCCGCATGGTCTGAGTGTCGGCGATGAAGTCGAAGTCTATGTCGACCGCGTCGAAAATTCCGATGGCGAGGCCATGCTCAGCCGCGACCGCGCCCGCCGCGAAGCCGCGTGGGACAAACTCGAGAATGAATTCGGCGAAGGCAAGCGCGTCGATGG
>JANONQ010000191.1:0-5399 GCA_031420935.1 Novosphingobium sp.
TCCGCGTGGCCGACCAGCGGCGAAAGGTCGGAAATATCGATGTCCCGGCTGGTGTCGGGCATGACGCCAAGCAGCGGGCCGATGCGAGGCACCACCTTGCCGACGATCGGCGCGGCGTTCCAGGCGGCTGTGCGCTGGCCGGAGGTGGCAACGGTGCCCTGCGGCTCGTCGAGCATGGTGATGATGACGTAGCGCGGCCGGTCCATTGGAAAGGCAGCGGCGAATGTCGCCACCAGCGAGCTGCGGCGATAACCGCCGGCGCCCGGTTTTTCAGCCGACCCGGTCTTGCCGCCGACCCTGAATCCCAGTGCATCGGCCTTGCGGCCGGTGCCGTCGGCAACGATCATCCGCAAGAGCTGGCGCATCCGCGCGCTGGTCGAGGCCTTGAACACGCGCCGGCCGGTGGGCGCATGGCCCGGCTCCAGTTTCATCAGCGTCGCCGGCCGCCAGATGCCGCCGTTGACCATCGCCGCGTAAGCCGAGGCGAGATGCAGCGGGGTGACGGCGATGCCGTGGCCGTAGGAGACGGTCATCGTTGTGATCCGCGACCATTGCCCCCGCGGCCACAGCGGGAAACCTTTGGCCGGCAGCTCGATATAGGGCCGCTCGTTCATGCCCAGCGAGCGCATGGTGGCATTGAGCCGCGCCGCGCCAAGCTCGTCGGCGACCTGCGCGGTGACGATGTTGGATGAATGCATCAGCGCCTCGGGAATATTGAGCGAGGCGCCGAGGCTGTGGCTGTCTCGGATCTGGAAACCGCCGATCGCCAGCGGGCGGTCCGACTGGTAGCGGCGGGCCATGTCGGTAATCACGCCGGCGTCGATCGCGGCGGCGATTGTGATCGGCTTGAATGTCGAGCCCAGTTCATAGACCTGGTTGGTCATCCGGTTGAAAATGTTCACCGCGCCGCTGCGGTCGATCAGGTTGGGGTTGAACGAGGGCAGCGAGGCCAGCGCCAGCACCTCGCCGCTATCGACATCCAGCACGATGCCGCCCGCGCCCTTCGCTTTTGTATCGAGCATACCTTTGCGCAACTCATCCTCCAGCGCGCCTTGCACGCGGGCATCGAGAGACAGCATCGAAGGCGTGCCGCGACTGAGCGGATCGGTCAAGCGCTCGTCGAACACCTGCTCCATGCCGACCCGGCCGTGGCCATCGGCACCGACGAAACCGAGGACATGCGCCGCCATGGTGCCCTGCGGATAGAGCCGCTCGTTCTCGAATGGAGATTCCAGCGCCGGCTCGCCCAGCGCGTGAACGCGGTTGGCCTCTTCCGGCAGGATCCGCCGCCGCAGATAGCCGGGCTGTCCCGAAGCCAGCTGCGCTGCCAGCCGGCCCGCATCCTCATCGGGGAAAATTCGCACCAGTCCGGCGGCGATTTCGGCGGGGGTCTTGACCAGCGGCGGGCCGCCATCGCCCATCGCCTTGGGATTGAACCACAGCGAATAGGCGGGGAAAGCGCGCGCCAGGGGGACGCCGTGGCGGTCGACGATATCTCCGCGCGGCGGCAGCAGCGGATCGGTCAACGACAGGTCGGTGCCGGCTGGCTGCAGTACGCCGAGCAAGGCGATGCGCAGCAATGCGCCAAACGTAATCGCGGCGAACAGGATAAGCACCCACATCACGCGCCATTTGGCGGTGAGGAGCAATTGCTGGCGCACGTTGACCAGCTGGCGGCGGCCGGGGGCGATCGTCGCGGTAATGCTGGCAGCGTTCATTGCAGCACCACCGCCGGGTGGAGTTCAGCCAGATGGTCCTTGAGTCCGGAGGCATTGACGAGTTTGCGCGCGCTGCCGCCCTTGACCTCGGCTGCCATCGCCTGACCGGTAATCGGCGAGACCAGCGCCGGAAACGGGGCGATCTCTTCAGCGGCGGCGCTAGCGACGCGGATCGGCGCGGGTGCCCCCGGGCCAGCCGGCTTTCCGAAGGCGGCCAGCTGGCGTTCGCCGGCGAGATACTGCCCGGCGGTGGGTGCCGCATAGCCGAACTCGATGTCATTAAGCGCCCGCAACTGCTGCTGGTTGGCGCGGGTCTGGAATTCGGTTTCGAGGAATAGCTTCTCGCGCTTGAGCGCAACGATCTGGCGCTCCGCCAGCCGGACCTGGCTCTTTTCCGCATTGACCCGAAACGTCAGCGCCATGGTCAGGGCAAAGCAGACGCTGAGCACGAAGGCCCAGCCGATCGAGCGGACCCGATCACGGGTGAGGTTCATGCGGCCCTCCGGTTGTCAAAGGGTTGCTTGCGCGGCGGCGCATCGGTGCGGATCGCCGAGCGCAGCGTGGCGGAACGGGCGCGCGGGTTGCGGGCCAGTTCGTCCGCGCCGGCCCTGATCGCCTTGCTGACCCCGGTGAAAGTTGCGGCCGCCCCCGGCACCCGCTGCGGCAGATGGCGCGATGTCGCCGCCACCGCGCCGCTGGCTTCGCGCAGGAACTGCTTGACGATGCGGTCTTCCAGGCTGTGGAAGCTGACCACCGCCAGCCGTCCGCCCGTGCCCAGCAGCTGCTCGGCGGCGTAAAGCCCGGTCTCCAACTCCTCAAGCTCGGCATTTACATGGATGCGGATCGCCTGAAAGCTGCGCGTAGCCGGATCCTTGGGCGCCCCGGGACGATGTCCGAGCGCCTTGCGCACCACTTGGGCAAGCTCCCCCGTCGTCGTCAGCGGGCGGGCGGCGGCGATGGCCCGGGCGACGCGGCGGGACTGGCGCTCCTCGCCATAGCGGAACAGCACATCGGCGATGTCGGCCTCGTCCGCGCTATTGACGAAATCAGCGGCGCTCGGCCCATCCTGGCTCATCCGCATGTCGAGCGGACCATCGGCGGCAAAAGCAAAGCCGCGTGCCGGCTGGTCGAGCTGCATCGAGGATACGCCGATATCCATGACCACGCCGTCGACCCGGGAAATCCCGGCCTCGTTCAAGCCCTCCAGCATCTCGGAAAACCGGCGAGGATGTAGCACGAGGCGGGCCGGATTGCCCCCGGCTTCGCTCCAGTTTCTGGCAGCGGCGATGGCGTCGGGATCGCGATCGAAGGCATGGACGGTCGCGCCGGTATCGAGCAGGCGGCGCGAGTAGCCGCCAGCGCCGAATGTCGCATCGACGATCAGTGAGCCGGGCGCAGGGGCAAGCGCGGCAAGCACTTCGGTCAGCAAGACGGGAGTGTGGGAAGCGGCGCTCATGACGGCAGGCCCTTGCCCGCTTCGCGCAGGAAATTGGCGCAGGCTGCCTGCGGGCCTTCCCAGCCCGCGCCCATCCCGGCGAGAACGTCCGGACTCCAGATGGTGAAGAACGGGCCGGCGCCCTGGAAATAAATTTCCTTGCCGATGCCTGCGAGGCTGGCGAGATGGTCTGGCAGCACAAATCGCCCGCTGCCGTCGAACGGCACTTCGAAATAGCCGAAGAGCTGCATGCTGCGCAGGTCGCGGTCGAACGGCGTGCCGGCCTGGATGGCGCGAACTTCTTCGCGCTCGATCTCGGCATCAAATTCGTCGACGCGCGAGAGGCCGAAGCCGGTGAGACAGTTCCAGCGGTCGTGCTTGGTAATGCAGAGCTGGGTCTTGCCGCTGCTGGATTCACGCACTGTCTTGCGGATGGGCGCGGGCAGCACGAAGCGGTTCTTTTCGCGTTGCAGCGAAAACCCTTGCCCCCTGTAGCTGAACCGCTCCCCCACCACCAATCAGATCCCCGCGCAACGTACTGCCTCGGCGAACAAAAATCTTCAGCACCCGGCAGCGTGCCCCACGCAGCCGGCTCACCCCGCAGGCGGAGCGCCTCGAATTCATCCATTCCGATGGACGATTTAACTAACTCGGGAAGCGTGGGGATGGAAGGGCAAAATGCGGGATTATTGGGGAAATGTGCATAAGTCTGTTTATACTAAGTTATTTTGCCGTCCCGCACCTCGTGTTCGTGAAATGTTTCAAGAAGATCCATGCTTTTGGTGAGAATCAAGGGAAAATTTACCACTGTCTCCCGCGATTTCCCCACATTTTGGCGAATTTTGCTGAATCAGTCGCCACGAACAGTGCGAACCAGCTTTTCGAGCACCGCGCGACGCGCCTTGTGGTCGCTGTCAGGCGGTTCGAACAAGGCGGCATCAGCGACCACCAGCGCCCTGCCCGTGCCGATGCGGCATAGCGCCGCGATTCCCTCAGCGAGCATCCGGCAACGTCCGTCGGTCCCGGTTGAGGCCAGTCTGCCGGTCAGATTCACCGGCAACTCTTCGCCAATCAGCGGGATTGCGCGCGGCCCTGCGGGCTGCCTATCGTCGAATTCCAGCCGGAGACCCCAGCGCGCGAGAATGGGCGAAAGCAGCGCCACGTCTTGCGGCCGCCGCTTGTCCCCAAGGGAGAAGCGCGAATCGCTGGTCAGCATCGGGTCGGCGAACAGCAGCACCCGCCCACCTCGCCGCACCCAGTCGTCGAGCGCAACATTCTCGGATGGCGAGAGCACCCGCGGCTGCGCCATCACCAGCAGGGCAAGCCCGGCGAGCGGTGGCGGACCGGCGGAGAGCGTGTTGAGCGCGCGGACTTCGCCCAGGTTCTGCAACGCCGGCATGGCCCAATGCAACTGCGCGCCGCCGTGCAGGAGCCCACGAATGTCGTCTGCTTCCGGCCACAGGATCGGCAGCGTGGTGAACAGGCCGATCGGCCCAGCCTGCGCGTTGCTCGCCAGTCGATCACCTGCGCCCTTGTCAGCTGAACAGCCCGCAACAGTGACCGCCGCTGCCAGCACCAACCCAAGCCAGCGGCTAACGGTCAGACCTGTCGGCGTTGGCGGCGGCAGTGCTGGTGGCGGCGGGGGCGACACCGATGTCGGCAAGCGGATCGTTTTCGGTGGCAGTTTTGCCCACAGTTTCGGACGATTCGGAATTAGGTCCGACCAGGGCGTCATTCATCCGCGCCCGGTTCATGATGATGTTGGCGAGGCCGACCAGCAGCAGCATCGCCGCCAGCCCTGAAAACCCGATCTGCAGGCGATGCACAGCGTGAGCGCGCATCTCCCGCGGAGTGGGGGGCGCGTAGTGCTGGGGTGCGGCGACCGACTGCACCAACTGTGGCTGTCTTGTTTGAGCCATCGCGGCGACGGTAACCTATTCCTCCAGCCAAGGGAAGACCGGCAAACCTTTCTCGCGCAGCCATGCCGGATTGTAGAGCGAGGACAGGTAACGGAAGCCTGTGTCACACAAGATGGTCGCGATCCGCTTGCCGTGGCCCAGCTGCTTGCCGAGCGCCACCGCACCCGCAACATTGATGCCCGACGACAGCCCCAGGCATAGCCCCTCCTCGGCCAGCAGCCGGCCAACCCATTCGATACCTTCCGCGTCGGAAATGCGGAACTGTGTGTCGATCGGCGCACCTTCGAGGTTGGCGGTAATCCGGCCCTGCCCGATCCCTTCGGCGAC
>JANONQ010000192.1:0-1588 GCA_031420935.1 Novosphingobium sp.
AGCCCGAGCGCGCGGGCGATGACCCGGGCGATTTGGGCGACTTCGAGGCTGTGGGTCAGGCGAACGCGGTAGTGATCGCCATCGGGCGCGATAAACACCTGGGTTTTGTGGCGCAGGCGGCGGAAGGCGATCGAATGGATAATGCGGTCGCGGTCACGCTGGTAATCGCTGCGCGGCCCGCGGACGAGGGCGACCTCCAGCGGAAATTCGCGCCCGCGCGAGCGGGCGGGGTCGGAGGCGAAGAGGGCGCGGCTCACCCCAGGATCCATTCCACCGCCGCCTCTGCGTGAATACGGGTGCAATCGTAGATCGGCAGAACATTGGCGGTGACCGGAACCACCATTTCGAGCTCGGTGCAGCCGAGGACGATCGCCTCCGCCCCGTCCTGTTCCAGATTGGTAATGATCGTCTTTAGCTCGCGTTCGGCCTGGCGGGTCACCTTGCCGTAGATCAGCTCGTCATAGATCACCCGGTCGAGAGTTTCGACGAAGGTTTTTTCCGGCGGCAACAGTTCGATGTCATGGGCAATCAGCTTCTCGCGGTAAAAGCTTTCGAGCATGACATTGCGCGTGCCGAGCAGCGCGGCCTTGCGCACGCGCTTTTTTGCCATGCGCTCGCCGACGCATTCGGCGATATGGATGATCGGCACGGAAACGGCCGCCGCCACCTCGCCGTAGACCCGGTGCATCGAATTGGTGCCGATGATGATCGCGGTTGCCCCTGCCGTTTCGAGGCGCTGGGCCGAAGCCTTGAGGATATCGGTGGCCCGGTCCCAGTCCTCGGACGTGGAGAGGCGGACCATATCGGAAAAGTCGAGGCTTTCGATCAGCATCGGTGCGCTGGCCTGTTTGCCCGCCTTGGCCTGGACCAGCCGGTTGATGTGTTCGTAATAGGTTCGGGTCGAGTACCAGCTCATGCCGCCGATGAGGCCGAGTTTACGCAATTTCGATCCTTTCCGGGAGTGCCGTGTTAGCCCCCGCTGCCGGCCAAATACCGCAAGCGGGGTGGCCCCGTCCAGACTGCCGCGCGAATTCGCTGGTGAAGAGCGGGGCTGAATCTGGCGTTACCGGGATGGCCGGCTTGTTCGCCTACCCCGCACGGGCTGGTTCAATGCTGCAACGCCTTGACGATATCCTCAACCATCTTTTTGGCGTCGGCGAGCAGCATCATCGTCTGGTCCATGTAGAACACGTCATTATCGACGCCAGCATAACCGACTCCGCCCATCGAGCGCTTGATGAACATGATGCTCTTGGCCTTTTCGACATCGAACACCGGCATGCCATAGATCGGGCTTGTCTTGTCGGTCTTCGCGGCCGGGTTGACCACGTCGTTGGCGCCGATGATGAAAGCGACGTCGGTCTGGGCGAATTCGCTGTTGATGTCCTCCAGCTCGAAAACATCTTCATATGGAACATTAGCTTCCGCTAACAAGACATTCATATGCCCCGGCATTCGGCCTGCGACCGGGTGAATGGCATATTTGACCCGAACGCCCGCCTTCTTGAGCTGGTCCGCCATTTCGCGCAGCACGTGCTGCGCCTGCGCCACCGCCATGCCGTATCCCGGAATGATGATGACCTGCTCC
>JANONQ010000193.1:0-3608 GCA_031420935.1 Novosphingobium sp.
CCGTAAAGCGCGGCGATGCTGTGCGTCATGAAATAATGGCCGACCAGCCCACTGCGGTTCGCTGCGCCCCGTTCCCAACCCGGCCCGCGGCTGTTGAGCAGCAAAGTCGGATTGAACACCGTCGACGCGGCGAGGATCACCACATCCCCCAACTGGCGCTGCGTTTCGCCGTGCGCATCGATATATTCGACACCGGCTACTTTCGAAGCGGTCTTCCCCTGGATGAGCCGTGTCGCATAGGCGCGCGCGATGAAGCGGGTGCCATGCTTTCGGGCGACGGGGTGGTAGGTGACAAGCGGATTGGCCAGCGCCCCGATAGGGCACCCGGCGTCGCACCAGCCGTCATAGATGCAAGCGGGCCGGCCCTTGTAGTCACGCGACAGGATGGCCATCGGCGAGGGAGCTGTCTTCATCCCCAGCGCCGCGAAACCCTTCGCAATCAGCCGTGATTGCGCGAATTGTTCCAGCGGAGGCAGGGGGTAGTCAGCGCCTTGCGGCCGCCAGACCTCTGCCTTGGCATCGCCCGATACGCCAACCTCTTCCTGAATGCGGTCATAGTAGGGGCGCAGGTCATCATAGCCGATCGGCCAGTCGAGACCCTTGCCATGATCGGATTTCATGGTGAAATCAGAGGGCATCAACCGGGGCCATGTGCCATAGTGATGCAGCGCCGCTCCCCCGAAACCCCAGCCACTGTTGAACCCGACGCCGAACGGGTGGCCACCGATGGATTCGACCGGAGGCCCGCCCCAGCGCAACCGCCGGGACCAGATCAGCGAACTGACAAGATCATCGGTTTTCCAGGCTGGCCCCGCATCAAGGACGACAACCGACTTGCCGGCTTCGGACAGTTTTGCTGCGTAGAGGTTTCCTGCGGCTCCCGCCCCAACGATGACGACGTCTGATTTGTTGTCTGCCACCGCCCGCTGCCCTAATAAGCCGATTTGGGACTGATGTGCCCCGCATAGGGGATATCGAGCGCTTCAAACCCGGCCATTGTCCCGTAAACAATATCGACCGCGTCGCCGCGCACGGCGAGATAGAAAAGCGGGGCAGGGGGGGCACCGGCGACGCTATCCCAGCCGAGCGGATTACCTTTGAGCAGCGACGCGATAATCGGTGTCACTTCCGCTTCACTCTGGTCGGTAAAGGGCTTGCCGGTCTTGGTGCGGCAATGCGAGTCGAGCGCCGCCAAACCCGCTGTATAGAATTGCGTGTGGGGCATGGTCACATCCAGATAGCGGACCATTAACAGCGAGTCGCCCGCATCGCGCGCCAGATTGGCGTCGATATAGTGCGCGAGCCCCGCCGCTTTGGCGCCGGGAACCAGAGCGTCGCCCAGAGCATCAAGGATAGCGACCAAGGGTGGTGACAGCCGGGTGAAATCAGCGCCACGTTCGCGTGCTTCCTTCGGGCTCATCATTGCATCGCATCCGGACACCGAGAAAGCGAACAGGCCAATCGCAGCCGATTGCATGAATGTGCGCCGCCGTTGGTCGATGTGCCCTTGCGCGTCCATCTCGCACCTCCCCCACGCAGTGCTAATTCATTTTAAACGTAAAACAAATTGCCAGCTTGTCCAGAAGCAAATTTGTTGGCGACCAGATCGATTTGGCGAGCAATATCGATTGCGCAGTTCTGCCTTTTGCACCTTGCCCATCGTATTCCTCCACGCCCCGGCAGTTCAATTCCCGTATGTAACAAATTACATTGATATTCAATTGATAGTCGAATAAATGGAGTCTTGGTGTGGAGAAGGTTAGATGAACGACAATCCGGAAACTGGAAAAATGGTCGAGACTTGCGGATACCGGACGCATGTCCATGACAGCGGCGATGGGCAGGCGCTGCTGTTGCTTCATGGGTCCGGTGCCGGTGTCACAGCGTGGGCCAACTGGCGTGGGCTGATCCCGGTCATGAACCAGCAGTATCGCGTGATCGCCCCCGATCTGGTGGGGTTCGGGTATACGGAAACGCCGGAGGGTTTTGAATTCAAGTTCATGGACAGCTGGGTGGATCAGGTGCTTGCGCTGCTCGACGCGCTGCACGTTGAGCGCACTCATGTGTTGGGCAACAGCTTTGGTGGAGCCCTGACGCTGTGGCTCGCGCGTCGTCGCCCCGAAATGTTCGACCGGCTGGTGCTGATGGGGCCGGGTGGCTGGCCGACCCGGGTCAATGAGAACCTTGAACTGCTGTGGAACTTTGAGCCGACACTGGATCATATGAAGCGCGCGATGAGCGTAATGGCTTACGACCAGTCGCTCGTCACCGATGAACTGGTGGCTATGCGGCTGAAAGCCACGCAGCGGCCCGGCGCGCTGGATCATTTCGGGCGGCTCTTCCCCGCTCCGCGCCAGCGCTGGCTCGACGCGCAGACGCTGCCGATTGCCGATCTGATGCAGATTACGCACGAAACGCTGATCATCCATGGCCGCGACGACCGGGTGGTCGATCCAATGGTGTCGTGGAACCTGCATCAGCATATCAGGAATTCGCAGCTCCACCTGATCGGCAACTGCGGCCATTGGACAATGATCGAACAGGCCGCGCGTTTCCGCCAGCTGGTCAGCAATTTTTATGCTGAAGGCGACTAATGCCAAGCTGCTGAGATGCTAACGCATCACAGCTTGGAAATGCTCAAGCGCCGCACGGGCTTAACCAAGCTGCGATGAGTCACGATCATCGCAGCTTGGTATAAACGGGCGCGCTCCATTCCGGTGCTGTCAGGCGGCGCTTGCCATCGCTAGCCAATCCGGCAGTGAGCGTCCTGGCATCGACCCGGTCCCATAATTTGCACGTAACCTGTTTGTGCTTCTGGTCCAGTCCCTCGCAATAGTTGGAGAATTCACACCCGCGCACCGCATCGCCATGGCCGGTGCGTGCCTTCAGGAACCAGTCGGGATCGGCCAGCGACTGGCGTGCGGCGGCAACGATATCGGCCTCGCCTCGTTCGAGCATAGCCTCTGCCATGGCAAAGCTGTGGACACCCCCTGCGACGATGATAGGCGTCTCAAGCCCGGTTTCGCGAACGCTCTTTCGGATAGCCGAGGCCGCCAGCAGATTGCGCCCGAACGGGCCTTTGGCATCTGAAATGAACTGCGGCATGCATTCATAGCCGCTGGGGCCGGTATAAGGGTAAGCCGCTTCGCCCACCCGCGGTTGCATTGCATCCTCGAATTTTCCGCCGCGCGAGAGTGAAAGAAAGTCCATGCCTGCCCTGGCGAATTCGGCACCAAACCACGCTGTATCTTCCACCCCGCTTCCGCCGGAAATGCATTCTTCGGCGAGGAAGCGGCATCCCACAGCGGTTTCGGGCCCGACGCGCGCCCGCACAGCACGGTACACTTCCAGCGGCAGCCTGACGCGCTGTTCGCGTGGCCCTCCATAGCCGTCGGTGCGGCTGTTCCAGGCAGATAGGAAGGAGGCCATGGTATAGGCATGAGCATAATGCAGTTCGATCCCATCGAACCCTGCAGTCTCGGCGCGCATCGCCGCGTCGGCGAACAGGTTTGGCAGCGTTTGCGGCAGGGCCGCGATGTGAGGCTTGTCGATATCCGTCACGCGTTCGCGGAACCCCACGCTCAAGGATTCCCAGTCACGGGGATCGA
>JANONQ010000194.1:0-2284 GCA_031420935.1 Novosphingobium sp.
CCGGTCGCGGGCCGGCTGCACACCGCGCGCTCACGCAACGATCAGGTGGCGACTGATTTCCGGCTGTGGGTGCGCGAGGCGTGCGTTGCCGCAGATGCCGCGCTTGGCTACTTGCAGGTCGTGCTGGTTACCCGTGCTGAAGAGCACGCAGCCAGCATCATGCCCGGCTTCACCCATCTCCAGACCGCACAGCCAGTCACGCTCGGCCACCACCTGATGGCCTATTACGAGATGACGCTGCGCGACCGCTCGCGCGTCGTCGATGCCCATCGGCGGGCGAGCCAATGCCCGCTTGGTGCGGCGGCGCTGGCTGGGACGGGATTCCCGATCGACCGGCACATGACCGCGCAGGCGCTGGGTTTCGCAATGCCAACCGCCAACAGCCTCGATTCGGTATCCGACCGCGATTTCGCGCTCGACTACTTGATGGCTGCTGCCCAATGCGCGCTGCATCTGTCGCGGCTGGCCGAGGAATTCATTCTCTGGGCGAGCCAGCCGTTCGGCTGGGCGGTGCTGCCCGACAGCCTGTCGACCGGCAGCTCGATCATGCCGCAGAAGAAGAACCCCGATGCCGCCGAACTGGTGCGCGGGCATTCGGGCCGTATCATCGGCTGCCTCACCGCGCTGATGGTGACGATGAAGGGCCTGCCGCTGGCCTATTCGAAGGACATGCAGGACGACAAGCCGCCGGTGTTCGAGGCCGCATCGCTGCTGGCGCTGTCGATCGCGGCGATGACCGGGATGGTCGCGGAAACGACCTTCCGTACCGAGCGGATGCGCGCTGCCGCCGAGCTTGGCTATGCCACCGCCACCGATCTTGCCGACTGGCTGGTGCGCGAGGCGGACATTCCCTTCCGCCAGGCGCACCATATTACCGGCGCAGCGGTGAAGCTCGCTGAAAGCCGGGGTATCGCCCTCGATCAGCTTGCACTCGCTGACCTCCAGGCGATCGACGCGCGGATCGACGAGAGGGTGTTCGCAGCGCTGTCGGTCGAGGCGTCGGTAGATGCGCGCGCCAGCCATGGCGGAACCGCGCCTGCCGAGGTAAGGAAGCGCGTTGCCCAGGCGCGCGCCGCGCTGGGGCTGGAGTGATTGCGATGCGCTGTCTTGCCGCCCTGACGCTGCTGCTGGCCCTGGCCGCCTGCGGTGTGCGCGCCGATCTGAAACCCCAGGCAGGCAAGCAGCTGCCGGTCGCGCCCTATGGCCGGAGCCAGCAGCTCACTTCCACCCAGCTGCTCGAGACCACGCCGCAAGCCGCGCCCGGGCGCAGCGTCGAGCTGCGGCAACGCTCGGAAGAGCGCACCGACGACCCCTTCGATCTGCCGCCCCAGGAATAGGCCGCCCCGGCAACAGGGCGCGAACAAAGACCGGATAATGGACCATTTCGAACTGAAAAACGGCGTGCTGCACGCCGAAGACGTGCCGCTGACCGCCATCGCCGATGCGGTCGGCACCCCGGTCTATGTCTATTCGCGCGCCACCCTGACCCGGCACGCGCGGGTGTTTCGCGATGCGCTGGCGGTGCTGCCCAGCGTGCACATCGCCTATGCGGTGAAAGCCAACCCCAATCTGGCGGTGCTGAAGCTGCTGGCGAAGGAAGGCTATGGCGCTGATGTCGTGTCTGCTGGCGAAATGGCGCGTGCGCTGGCTGCCGGCATTGCCGCTAAGGGTATCGTCTTTTCCGGCGTGGGTAAGACCGCTGCGGAGATGGTCCGCGCGCTTGAGGCCGGGATCGGCCAGTTCAATCTGGAATCCGAGGAGGAGGGCACCGAACTCGCCGCCCTCGCCGTATCGCGGGGACTAAGGGCGCGGGCCGCGCTGCGGGTCAATCCCGATGTCGATGCCGGCACGCATGGCAAGATCTCCACAGGCAAGGCGGAGAACAAGTTCGGCGTCCCTTACGACCGGGCAGGCGGTATCTTTGCACGGCTGGCGGCGCTGCCCGGCATCGAGATGCGCGGACTAGCGGTTCATATCGGCAGCCAGCTGGCCAGGCTTGAGCCGCTGGAAAGCGCCTTTATCCGCATGGGCGAGCTGATGCGCTCGATCCGCGCGGAAGGCCATGCGATCAGCCACATGGACCTCGGCGGCGGGATCGGCGTGCCCTATAAGGCCGGGGAGGTGTTCCCCAGCCCGCAAGACTATGCCGCCATGGTCGCGCGGGTCACGGCGGACTGGGGCGTCACCTTGATGTTCGAGCCCGGCCGCGTCATCGCCGGCAATTCCGGCGTTCTGGTAACGCAGGTGATCCGGGTCAAGCCAGGCGCGGTCTGTCCGTTCGTTA
>JANONQ010000195.1:0-2667 GCA_031420935.1 Novosphingobium sp.
ATCGACGAGCTGCGCCAGCGCTATGCCATCGTCATCGTTACCCATTCGATGCAGCAGGCGGCACGGGTCTCGCAGCAAACCGCTTTCTTCCACATGGGCAAGATCGTCGAAACTGGCAAAACTTCCGATATCTTCACCAATCCACGCGAAGAACGGACCAAGGATTATATCACCGGACGCTACGGTTAGGATCGACATGGTAGCAGGACATACAGTAAAGGCGTTCGACAAGGACATCACCCGCCTGCGCGGGCTGATCGCCGAGATGGGCGGGCTCGCGGAAGTGTCGATCGCTGAAGGCATGGAAGCGCTGGTCAAGGGCTCGCAGCAGCTTGCCGACCAGGTGATCGCGCGCGACAAGCTGATCGACGCGCTTGAGGCCGAGGTTGACAAGCTCGCCGTGCGCATCATCGCGCTGCGGGCACCGATGGCCGACGACCTCCGCGAAGTCATCGCCGGCCTCAAGATCGCCGGGGTGATCGAGCGGATCGGCGACTATGCCAAGAACATCGCCAGGCGCGCCGGCCAGATCGAGGGCCGCAAGACCTTCGAACCGCTGACGCTGATCCCGGCCATGGCCGAAATCGCCGAGGGAATGGTCCACGACGTGCTCACCGCCTACGCCGCGCGCGACCCCGCCCTGGCCGTCAAGATTATTGCCCGCGACGCCAAGGTCGATGCCTTCTACGATTCGATCTTTCGCAATCTGGTCAGCCACATGGTCGAAAACCCCTCGACCATCAGCAGCGCCGCCCAGCTGCTGTTCGTCGCCCGCAATCTCGAACGGATCGGCGATCACGCCACCAATGTCGCCGAGATGGTCTATTACGCCGCCACCGGCAATTATCTGCTCGACCGCGAAGAACAGGTAGCCAGCTGATGCCCGCACCCAGACTCCTCTTGGTCGAGGACGATCCGGCGCTCTCGGAATTGCTCGAGTACCGCTTCAAGGTCGAAGGTTATGAGGTCATCGCGACGCCGGACGGCGACGAGGCGCTGCTGCTGGCGAGCGAGCAAGCCCCCGATCTCATCGTGCTCGACTGGATGATCGAAGGCACCAGCGGCCTCGAAGTCTGCCGGCGCCTGCGCCGTGACAAGGCGACATCGCATGTGCCGATCGTCATGCTCACCGCCCGCGGGGCCGAGGATGACCGCATTCGCGGGCTGGAGACCGGTGCCGACGATTATCTCACCAAGCCGTTCTCGCCGCGCGAGCTCTTGGCGCGGGTCGCGGCGATCATGCGGCGGATCCGCCCGGCGCTGGCGGGCGAAACGCTGAGCGTCGGCGACATCACGCTCGACGCCGCCGCCCACCGGGTTGCCCGGCGGGGGCAGACGATCTCGCTGGGACCGACCGAATTCCGCATGCTGAAATTCTTCATGGAGCACCCGGGGCGGGTATTTTCGCGCGGGCAACTGCTCGACGCCGTGTGGGGCACCGACAGCGATATCGAACTGCGCACCGTCGATGTGCACATCCGGCGGCTGCGCAAGGGGATCGAGGTGGCGGACGCGCCCGACCCGGTACGGACGGTTCGGTCGGCGGGATACTCGCTCGAGGCGGTTTAGCGAGGCGTGAATTAAATCGGATTCCCTCCCTATCCCCGCTCACCCTGAGCTTGTCGAAGGGGCTGCCTCCCCTCAATGAAAGTCCCGCGACTTCGGGATCACCCGGACATTACGCGGGTGGCCTGCGCGCGGGTGGAAGTGGGAGCGGCTGCCCTGGACCGGACGATTGACTTCGTCGGCGCGGGCCAGTTCTGGGGTGAGCAGATCGTCGGACAGCGCATAAAGCGCGTCGCTGGCGTCGCGGATATGCGCGGCGATGACGTGGATCACCTCGTCGTCATATTCCACCCGCCCGCGCACCTCCATCAGCCGCGCGCCCATCACTTCCCGGCGGAACTTGTCCTTGAGGTCGGGCCAAACGACGATATTGGCGACGCCGGTCTCATCCTCCAGGGTAATGAATACCACCCCCTTGGCGCTGCCGGGGCGCTGGCGAATGAGCACCACGCCGGCCACCTGCACCATCGTGCGGAACTTGCGGGCGCGCAGGTCGGCGGCGCGCACGAAGCCGCGCTCGGCAAGGCTCGCGCGCAGGAATGCCAGCGGGTGAGCTTTGAGCGAGAGCCGCTGGGTCTGGTAATCGGCGACGACTTCCTCGCTGAGCGGCATTTGCGGCAGGTGGGTGGGTGTGCGCTCGGCGCCCTGGTCGCGGGCTTTGGCGGCGGCGAACAGTGGCAGGTCAGGCGCGGCGATCAGGCTGCGGGCGTCCCACAGCGCCTGGCGCCTTGGCAGGGCGAGCGAGGTGAAAGCATCGGCCGAGGCGAGGCGTTCGATCATTGCCGGGGAAAGGCCGGCACGGCCCTGCAGGCTCGCAACATCGGCGAATGCTCCGCCCGCCTCGCGCGCGGCGATCAGGCGGGCGGCGATGTGTTCGGGCAGGCCGTCGATCTGGCGCAGGCCAAGGCGCAAGGCGATCTTCGCCTCGGGCTGGCGCTGTGCGTGGCCTTCGACAGGCTCAGGCTGAGCGGGGTTTAGTAATGGGGTCAGGTACAACATCCGCTCATGCTGAGCTTGTCGAAGCACACGCGCTGACCTGAACCTCAATCGCGCCAGCTGCGGTCGATCTTGTCGATGCGGCGGGTCCAGGCGTCGAAATCG
>JANONQ010000196.1:0-2294 GCA_031420935.1 Novosphingobium sp.
GAGGCGATCTTCCGCAAGTGGGAACTGGACTTCGCGGTAATCGGCGAGGTGACCGCCACCGGGCATATGGTGCTCGAATTCGATGGCGAAGTCGTCTGCGACATCCCGCTCGCCCCGCTCGCCGACGAGGCGCCGCTGTACGACCGCCCGGCAATGTCGCGCGAGGATTACAAGGCTTGGGCGCAGGTCAGGCAGCTGGGCGACATTCCCGAAAGCACCGACATCGGTGCCGACCTGCTCAAGCTGATGGCCTGCCCCGACCTCGCCTCGCGCCGCTGGATCTGGGAGCAATACGACAGCCAGGTCGGCGCGGACACCTTGCAGAAATCGGGCGGCGATGCTGCGGTGGTGAGGATCCATGGCACCAAAAAAGCGCTGGCGATGAGCACCGACTGCACCCCGCGCTATTGCTACGCCGATCCCTATGAGGGCGGCAAGCAGGCGGTGGCGGAGTGCTACCGCAACATCAGCGCGGTGGGGGCATTGCCGCTCGCGATCACTAATTGCCTCAACTTCGGCAACCCCCAGCGGCCAGAGATCATGGCACAGATCGTCGGTTGCCTGGAAGGCATGGCCGATGCGTGCCGGGCACTCGATTTCCCGATCGTGAGCGGGAACGTCAGCCTGTATAACGAAAGCAAGGCGACGGGGGGTGGAAGTGCGATCCTGCCGACGCCCGCTATTGGCGGCGTGGGCCTGATGCAGGATCACGAGAAGATGGCGACGATTGGGTTCAAGGCCGAGGGAGACCAGCTTTGGCAAGTTGGCGCTCCGAGCGGCAACCTCGGGCAGTCGCTTTGGCTGCGCGAGTTACATGGCCGCGAGGAAGGCTCCCCCCCTTGCGTCGATCTTGCCCTGGAACGGCACACTGGCGAGTTCATTCGCGCTGCAATCGAGCTGGGCTTGGTGAACGCCGTTCATGACGTCTCCGACGGAGGCATCTTGGTGGCAGTGACCGAAATGGCTTTGGCAGGGAACATCGGCGCAGACATTTACGTCAAATGGATTGTAAATGAGGACACGCGCGAAGGCCTCATTGCTGAAACACGAAAGACACTGGCACACCAATTATTTGTCGAAGATCAAAGCTGCTATGTAGTAACTACGAGTGACCCTGAATCCGAAGAACTCTTTGCACTTGCAAAGAAATTTGGGATTGAAATCGGGGGGCTCGGGTATGTTGGCGGCGATTCGATCTCCATTGGCGATATGCCCGGCACTTCCGGCCATTTCGGCGGAATCCCCCTCACCGCCCTCCGCGAAGCCAGCGACAGCTTCTTTCGTGACTGGATGGAAGGCTGATGGCCGACCTTTATCTCAAGGCGCTGGAATCCGAGCGCAAGAGTCTGTGGGCCACATGCCGCCTCAAAGGGCTGGGCAAGGAAACGCCCGAACGGATGCGGATCGCGGAGCTGGACCGATTAATCCGCGACCATAAGGGCAAGACGAGATCCAAAGGCTGAAAAAACCACCCCCTGCACCTCCCGAAAGGGATAACCACATTGTAAACTGCATAAATTGATGCTAATACTGATGCATGCGTACTACCATTACTCTCGAAGACGACCTCATCGCAGATCTGCGCAAGGTAACCGGAATTCTCCAGACCAGCGCGCTTGTTCGGCGTGCTCTCGTGGAAATGCGCCAGCGCGAAGCAGCGCGGCGGCTAATTGCTCTGGGTGGCACCGACCCCAATGCATGGGCACCCAACGAAGGGGATGAACCGCCGATATGATCGTGATCGATGCAAATATTTGGATCGATCACATTCGCCATGCCAATCCGCACCTTGGTGACCTACTGAAAGCGGACAGGGCGAATATTCATCCCTATACCATAGGCGAAGTTGGTCTGGGTTCGCTCGCCCGGCGAAGCGAAGTGATCGAACAGCTAGGACAAATTCCCGGCACTCCGATCGCCGAACATCAAGAAGTCATGGCCTTCATTGGGCTCAATGGTCTGGCGGGTACTGGTGTCGGCTACGTCGATTGCCATTTGCTGACGACGGCGTTGCTACAGGGAGGTAGCGTCTGGACCAATGACAAGCGGCTAGCGGCGCAAGCCAGGAGGCTCGCGATAGAATATACGCCTGAAAAATCCTGAGACACTGCAAGGCCATATTTTGGTCGCGCAGAGTTTGCTATAAAGCCGCCGCCACCACCAGCACCTTGTGCGGATCAATGCCATCCGCGTGCCACATGCGGTGGACCTCGTGATAATACTGCGCCGGGCGCAGCTTCATTCGCGCACGCACCGCATCGGTCGGCATCGCCAGCAGTTCGAGGATCGATTGC
>JANONQ010000197.1:0-8627 GCA_031420935.1 Novosphingobium sp.
TGTCCGGTGAACGGGAGCAACAGCAAGTTTGGTTAATGCGGCAAATATGGACGGGCTGAAATCAGATTTGATCGCTGAGGCGCAGCGGCTGGGCTTTGTTGCCATCGGCATTGCGCCGGCGGCGGAGGACGGCGTTGCCGCCACGCGGCTGGCTGCTTGGCTCGGCGAGGACATGCACGGCGCGATGGACTGGATGGAGAGCCGCGCACACCACCGCCGCAGTCCGCAAGGGCTTTGGCCGGAAGCCCGCAGCGTGATTGCGCTCGGCATGAGCTACGCGCCCGCCGGAGATCCGCTGGCGCTGGCAACGCGGGGCGAGGTGGGGCGGATTTCCGTCTATGCCCAAGGTGCGGATTATCACGATGTGGTTAAAAAAGCGCTCAAGGCGCTGGCGCGCTGGCTGGTCGGGGCGGCGCGCCAGCGCGGGCTGGGCGAGGCGCCGGATGACATTGGCGTCAAGGTGTTCACCGATACCGCCCCGGTGCTGGAAAAGCCGTTGGCGGCGGCGGCGGGGCTGGGCTGGCAGGGCAAGCACACCAATCTCGTCAGCCGCAGCCATGGCTCGTGGCTGTTCCTCGGCGAAATCTACACTACGCTTGAGCTTACGCCCGATGCGCCAGAATCCGACCACTGCGGCTCGTGCCATGCCTGTCAGACCGCCTGTCCGACCGATGCCTTCCCGACGCCCTACCGGCTCGACGCGCGGCGCTGCATTTCCTATCTGACGATCGAGCACAAGGGGCCAATCCCGCCAGAATTCCGCAAGGCGATCGGCAACCGCATCTACGGCTGCGACGATTGCCTGGCGGTGTGCCCGTGGAACAAATTTGCCAGCGAGGCGCAAGCCATCCGCGCCTTCCTGCCGCGTGCCGAACTAGCTGCGCCGCGCCTCGGCGACTTGCTCGCGCTTGATGACGCCGGGTTTCGCCGGCTGTTCTCCGGCTCGCCGATCAAGCGCATCGGGCGGGACCGGTTCGTGCGCAATTGCCTGATCGCTGCGGGGAATAGTCGGGATGCGGGGTTGCTGCGGCAGGTTGAGGCGCTGACCGGCGATCAGGATCCGGTAGTGGCTGAGGCGGCGCGCTGGGCGCTGGGTGAGCTGGCTGACGTCAGCGCGTGTGCTTCGACAAGCTCAGCATGAGCGGGTTCGGATTTGCAATAACAATTTCCGCTCTACCTGAGCTTGTCGAAGAATTAACCCGGCATCAACTCCTTCAGCGGCACATTCGCATCCGCCAGCTTCGCCGGATCGGGCGAGACCCGCGCCTCCACCAGCTTGCGGCCCTGGACGTAGTCCTTGACTGCGTTGACGCAGTCGAGCGCGATCACCCGGCCCTGCTTGAGGTAAACGACGGAAAAGGAACGCGCGGCGGGATCGCCTCGCAGTACCGTCGCATCGTAGCCGATCGACAGTCCGGCGGTCTGCAAGCGCAGGTCATACTGGTTCGACCAGAACCACGGAAAGGCGTGATAGGGCTTGGGATCGCCGCAGATCGCCTTGGCGACACAGGTTGCCTGGTCGTTGGCGTTCTGCACCGATTCGACCCGCATCACCGCGCCCTCGGCATAGCCGCAGACGAAGGCGGCGCAGTCGCCAATGGCGTAGATGTGCGCCAGCGAGGTGCGGCAGTGATCGTCGACCAGCGCGCCATTGCCGCCCTCCGCCCCGGCGGCGATCAGCGGCGCGACGGCGGCGACAATGCCGATGCCGACAATCACCGCGTCGGCGGGGATGACTGTGCCGTCGCCGAGCCTGACCCCGGAAACGCGGCCGACACCCTCCAACGCCTCGACCGCGACGCCGGTGCGCAGATCGACGCCGTGGGTGCGGTGCTCGGCTTCGTAGAAGGCAGACAGCTCCGGCCCGGCGACGCGCGCCAGCACCCGGGGCAAAGCTTCGAGCAGCGTCACCTGGCAGCCCAGCTTGGTCAGCACGGCGGCTGCCTCCAGTCCGATATAGCCGCCGCCGATGACGACGATGGCGCGCACCCCGCCATCGATTTCGCCCATCAGCTGGTCGCAATCCTTGCGGGTGCGCACCGGGTGGACGCCGGCGAGATCGGCCCCGGGACAGGATAGCTTGCGGGGATCGCCGCCGGTGGCCCAGACCAGCGAGCCGTAACCGAACTGCGTGCCGTCCGAGAGCGTCAGCTGCCGTGCCGCCGGATCGACCGCCGTCACTTCCGTGCTGAGCAGCAGGCTGATGTCCTTCTCCCCCCAGAATGCGGGAGGTCGGATGTAAAGCCGGTCGAAAGTCTTTTCGCGGGCGAAATATTCCTTGGAGAGCGGCGGGCGCTCATAGGGCGGATCGGGTTCGCGCCCGATCATGGCGATGCTGCCGGTGAACCCGTTATGGCGCAGCGCGATGGCGCACTGCGCCCCGCCATGCCCCGCTCCCACGATCACCACGTCTGCCTGCGTCATAGCCCATGCGATTGGCCAAATTCATGCCAAGGTCAATGCCCCGGCGGCATTCAGCGCGCCAGCAGGTTGCGCGCCTGCCCGGCGATCTGCGCCAGCATTGCCGGCGAGACCGGGAGGCTGGCCCGCGCGCGGCCGACCATGGCGCCGAACTGGCGCACCGCATCGGCATGACGATCAGCCCATCCGGCAACGCTGGCCAGCAGATCGGCTTTTCGCGCCGAATGCTTGCGCCCGGCTAGCCGCCCCAGGAAATCGAGCCGGATTTGCTGCAGGTCACGCGCCAGCCCGGCGACCAGCAGCCGTTCCCACGGATCGGCCGGCCGCATATGCGCTGCCGTGCCCTGCACCCAGTCGAGCCCCAGCCGGGTGCCGACATCGGCGAAGGCGCGGGTTAGGTCGGGCGCGTCGATTTTCGTGTCGCGCGCCAGCTTGGCAAGGCCGACGGCCCCGTCGAGATCGCCGAGATGTGCGACCATTGCCGCCTGACGCTCCGGCGCGCCGACCGCGACAAGCTCGCCGCGCGAACGGAGCGATTGCGCAAGGGCCTCGCCGCTGAGCAGCTCGCCAGCGGCCCCGGACAGCTGCCGCACCCCGGGCTCCAGCGCGACTATCAGCCGCGAGGGCAGATTGGCCCCAGCACCGGCGCGCAGCAGATCGGCCATATGCAAGCGCAGCGCCGATGCCGAGCGGCGCAGCAGCAGCAGGCGGGCGGCCTCCGGCATCGCGGTCGTCTCGAGCGCCTGCCACACCGGCGCCATGCCGAACAGTTGCTCGGCGGCGACGAAGGCGCTGGTCACCTGGGCGAGGGTTGCGCCTTCCTCCTCGACCAGCTCGAAGGGATGGATCATGCCGATGCGGTTGACCATGCGGTTCGCCAGCCGTGTCGCGATGATCTCGCGGCGCAGGCGGTGGCCGAGGATATCGCGTTTGTATTTGCTACGCATGGCGGTGGGAAAGGCGGCGAGCAGTTCAGTTTCCAGCCCGGGATCATCGGGCAGACGGCTGTTCTCGATCGCATCCTGCAGCGCCAGCTTGGCGCTGGAGAGCAGCACCGCGAGTTCGGGGCGGGTGAGGCCCAGCCCGTCGGCAGCGCGGCGCAGCAATGCCTCGTTATCGGCCAGGCCTGCGGTCTTGCGGTCGAGCTGGCCGCGCTCGTCGAGCATGTCGATCAGCCGCAGGTATGATCCGGTCGGCGCCGCCCCGCCCATCCGCGCGATCGACAGCGCCAACGCCTGCAGGCGGTTGTCCTCAAGCACCAGTCCGGCGACGTCGCCGGTCATCGCGGCGAGTAGCTTCACCCGCGCCGCCTCAGACAGCCGCCCGTCGCGCTTCGCCGAGGCCAGCGCGATCTTGATGTTCACTTCCTTGTCGGAGCAATCGACCCCGGCCGAATTGTCGATGAAATCGGTGTTGATCCGCCCATTGTTAAGCGCGAATTCGATGCGCCCGGCCTGGGTGCAACCGAGATTGGCGCCTTCGGCGATTACCTGGGCGCGGATTTCCTCGCCGTTGACCCGCAGCGCATCGTTGGCCGGATCGCCGACCTGGATGTTGTTTTCAGTTTCGGCCTTCACATAGGTGCCGATGCCGCCAAACCACAGGAGGTCGACCGGGCTCTTGAGGATCGCCGAAATCAGCGATTCCGGATCGATGGTGTCAGCCTCGATGCCCAGCACGGCGCGCGCCGGGGCGCTCAGCGGGATGCTCTTCTGGCTGCGCGGGAAAACCCCTCCGCCTTTGGACATCTGCTTCCGGTCGTAATCGTCCCAGCTCGACCGCAGCAGCGCGAACAGCCGGCTGCGTTCGGCCCAACTCTTGGCGGGATCGGGATCGGGGTCGATGAAAATGTGCCGGTGATCGAAGGCGGCGACCAGCTTCACCGCTTTCGACAGCAACATGCCATTGCCGAAGACATCGCCGGACATGTCGCCGCACCCGGCGATGCGCACCGGCTCGTTTTGCACATCGACGCCCTTCTCGAGGAAATGCCGCTGCACCGATAGCCATGCGCCGCGCGCGGTGATGCCCATGACTTTGTGGTCGTAGCCCTTGGACCCGCCGCTGGCGAAGGCGTCGTCAAGCCAGAAGTCCGCTTCGGCGGCGATGGCGTTGGCGGTGTCGGAATAGGACGCGGTGCCTTTGTCGGCGGCGACGACGAAGTAGGGATCGTCGCCGTCACGGATCACCATGCCGGCGGGATGCACAATCTTGCCGCCGGCGATATTGTCGGTGAGCGACAGCAGGGCGCGGATAAAGGTCTGGTAGCTCGCCTTGCCTTCGGCCAGCCAGCCGTCGCGGTCCTGCGCAGGATGGGGCAGGCGCTTGGGGTAGAAGCCGCCCTTGGCCCCGGTCGGCACGATCACCGCGTTTTTGACCCGCTGCGCCTTCATCAGCCCAAGCACTTCGGTGCGGAAGTCGTCGCGCCGGTCGGACCAGCGGATGCCGCCGCGCGCGACCGGGCCGGCGCGCAGATGGACGCCCTCGACCTGGGGCGAATAAACGAAGATCTCGCGCCAGGGCAGCGGCTTCGGCAGTCCGGGAATGGCTGCGGAATCAAGCTTGAAGGCCAGAGCCGCCTCGCCGGCGGGGACAAACGCATTGGTCCGCAGGATCGCCTCGACCAGCGCGCGGTATTGGCGCAGCAGCCGGTCGTCGTTGATCGCGGAGACGAGCGAGAGGCCCTCGGTAATGGCCCGGCTCGCAGCCACATCGCCTTTCGCCCGGTCGCCGGTAAAGGCCGGATCGTGGCGCGCGGCGAACAGATCGAGAATGGCGCGGGTGACGTCGGGCGCCAGTTGCAGCGCATCGACCACGGTTGGGATGCCGAAGCCCATGCCGGCTTGCCGCAGATAGCGATACCAGGCGCGCAGCCAGTTCGCTTGCCGCGTCGTCAGGCCGCTGGCGATAACCAGGCGGTTGAATGCATCGTCTTCCGCCGCTCCGTTGAGCACGGCGGCAATGGCAGCCTCGATGGCGGCTGCGTGGGCGATAAGGTCATCTGCGGGACGGCCCTTGGGTGGCCTCAGAAGGAAATCGTGGATCGCCCCCAGCCGCCCGGCGTCCAGCGCGGTCGGGACATCCTCAATCACCCGGAAACCGAAATTCTCCAGCGCCGGCACCGCGTCGGACAGCGCCATCGCGCCGCTACGCTGGTAGATTTTGAGCCGCAGCCGGTCGGGTGCATCGCCGGGCAGGCGGTACAGCCGGGCATCGCGCTGCGACGGTGCGCCCTCCTCGTCGCTCGGCAGACGGCGCAGGCGGTTTATGTCGGAAGCGGCATCGGCCGGGCCGTAGAGGCTGCGATAGGCGAGCGGGAAGGCGTCGGCGTAGCGCGCGGCAATCGCTGCGGCGCGGGGCGCATCTTCGCCCGCCGCAAGTTCGGCCTCGACCGCTTCCGCCCAGCCGCGCACCATCGCCTGCAATTGCAGATCGAGCGCGGCTTCATCAGGCGCGCCGCCGCCATCCCTGATGTCGATGACGAAACGCAGCAGCGCCAGATTGCCGCCCTGGACCTCCAGCCCCCAGTCGAGCACCTGGCCCTGCGCGGCGGTTTCCAGCATCAGCTGGACGCGCTGGCGCAACTCGGTCGACACCGCATCGCGCGGCAGCCAGACGAAGGCAAACAGATGGCGCTCAAGCGGCCCGCGCACCAGCACCAGCCTGGGTCGGGGGCGATCGACCAGGCTCATCATGCTGGTGGCGACCCGTTCCAGATCGGCGTCGGCAAGGCCGATCAGCAGATCGTGGGGGAGGGCGGTCAGCGCATGCACCAGCCCCTTGCCGGCATGGCCCGCCGGATCGAAGCCAAGCTTATCCATCAACCCGGAAAGTTCGGCGCGCATCAGCGGCACGTCTTCGGGCGGTGCGGCAAGGGCGGCGCTGGTCCAGACCCCGGCATGGACCGACAGCGCGGCGAGCTGCCCGCCCTCAAATATCGGCACCAGGAACAGATCGAGCGGCACCCGGCGGTGGACATGGCTGACGTGGTTTGACTTGACGATCAGCAGCGCCTGAGCCGCAGTACCCTTTTTGAAGCGGCGCTCGAACCAGAGGAAGGCGCGGTCATAGCTGGCGGGGGCGAGCAGGGCCTTGGTGCTCTTGCGGCAAATGCCGAGCGCGCCGGTCTGGCCGCCGTCGCGCCGGCGCACGACATGGCCAAGCTGGGTCAACATGCCGCCCTTCAGCCAGCGCAGCAGTTCGGCACCTTCGCTTTTGCCCAGCGCCTCGGCATCGTCGGCCATTGCCGCCTGCAGTTTCGGCCAGTCGGTGACAGCGGCGCGGACGTCCTCCAGCGCAACCTCCAGCGCTGCTCGCAGCCGGGTGCGCTTCCGGGCATCGGCACGCGCGGTCTCGATATAGATCACCGATTCGCGGGGTTCGCCGTTGCCGTTGGCAGCGGCCACAGCGGTCAGCCGGCCGTCGGCATCGCGGCGCACGGCCAGCACGGGATGAAGCAGCCGGTCGATGGTGAGGCCTTGGGCGGCAATTGCGGCAGCAATCGAATCGACAAGGAACGGCATGTCGTCGTTGATTATGGCAATCCGCATCAGCCGTTCGCCCACAGCGCCGGGTACGGTTTCGATGGCAATGGCGGGCGCGAATCCTCGGCGCTGCTCTGCGGCTGTCCAGACATAGCGGGCGGCGTCGGCCAGCCTGGCGCTGGTGAAGGGCGTATCGCCGGGCAGTTGCGATTCCGTCAGGCACGCAGCAATCGCGGGGGCAAGGCTACGCTCCGACCGGTCTGGCTTGCCCTGGCTCATGTCACCCTCCCTGTTATCCCCGCACAGCAGGTAAACCGATATAGCTGAGAATGTTCCAAGCTACGCCTTGGTGCTCCTGCGTAGTATCAGCGCAAGGCGTCCATCGCCATCTCCAGCGAGCGGCGCCGCGCCGCCGGATCCCAGATGGTGCCGCCGAAAATTAGCTCGTCCGCGCCGGTGCGCTCGATGAAGCGGAGCACGCCTTCGCGCACTGTCGCCGGACTACCTATGGCGCTGGCCTCGCGCATATTGTCAATCATCGCGCGGGCTTGGGGCGGCAGGGATTCGCAGTAGCCGGGGATCGGCGGGCGCAGTCTGCCCGGCGTGCCGGTACGCAGCGCGACGAAGCTCTGGTCCATCGAGGAGGCGAGCAGCACGGCTTCCTCGTCGGTGTCCGCGGCGATCACGGTCATCCCCGCCATAACATGCGGCCGAGCGAGCGTTTCAGACGGCTGGAAGTGCTCGCGATAGACCTGCAGCGCCTGGTCGAGCTGGGCCGGGGCGAAGTGCGAGGCGAAGCCGAACGGCAAGCCAAGATGCGCGGCGAGCTGGGCGCCGAACAGGCTCGAGCCGAGAATCCACATCTCAACCTGCGCGCCGATCCCCGGCGAGGCGGTGACCGCCAGCGGCGGATGGCCGGCAAAGCGCGCCTGCAACTCAACCACATCGCTCGGAAAGCTCTCGGCGGCGCGCATCAGGTCCTTGCGCAGGGCCTGGGCGATCCGGCTGTCGGCGCCGGGTGCCCGGCCGAGGCCAAGGTCGATCCGGCCGGGGAATAGCGCGTCGAGTGTGCCGAATTGTTCGGCAATGACGAAGGGATTGTGGTTGGGCAGCATGATCCCGCCCGCGCCGATCCGGATCGTCGCGGTGGCCTGGCCAACATGCGCGAGCACGACCGAGGTCGCCCCGCCGGCGATGCCTTCCATGCCGTGATGCTCGGCCACCCAGAAGCGCTTATAGCCCGCCGCCTCCGCCGTCTTCGCCACAGCGGCGGTTTCAGCGAGGGCTTCGGCAATGCTGCCGCCTTCGCGCACGGGGACGAGGTCGAGGACCGATAGCGGGATCATGGCACCTTGCTAGCAGGTTGCCCGAGTTGCGCCAGATAGGTGGTTGCAGTTGTTGCCGCTTCGCTGGTGGGCGCGGCAGCGATCACCGACTGCCAGCTCAGCCGCGCGCCCTCGTCGCGGCCGGAGAGTACGGCGATGACGCCGGCCTCAAGCCCGATTTCCGGATCGGTCGGCGCCAGCGTTGCGGCGGTGGCGATCTGCGCCTGCGCCTCGGCGAGCTTGCCCTGGCGGCGGGACAAAGTGGCCGAAAGCAGCCAGGCGAGCGGGTTATTCATCGCCGACGTGCGCGCCTCGACCAGCGCTTTGCCCGCCTCCGCATCGCGCTTGAGTGCGACCAGGGCGCGGGCGCGGTCGATGGCGATCTCGCCCGACAGCC
>JANONQ010000198.1:0-1808 GCA_031420935.1 Novosphingobium sp.
GCTGTCAGTCGCCGCCTTCACCGCATCGAAAACGATGCTCGCCGGATCGCCGCCTTCGGCTCCGCGCACAAGCGGCACGCCCAGCCGGTCTGCCCAGATGGCGAGCTGGGCGATGGCGGCGGCGCGGAAGGTGTCGCCGGCGGCCAGCATCACGCCGTAATCCTGCTCCTGGAACAGATGTGCGAGCTTGGCGATGGTTGTGGTCTTGCCCGAGCCATTGACGCCGATCACCAGCACCACCTGCGGGCGCGGGAAGGCGGCAATCTCGAGCGGCTTGGCGACCGGGCGCAGGATCGCGGCGATTTCCTCGGCCACGGCTTGCCGAATTGCCTGCTCATTGGCACCGCGTTCGAAGCGTTCGCCCGACAATCGCTCGCGGATGCGGGCAGCGGCGCGGGGGCCGAGGTCGGACAGGATCAGTGCATCCTCAAGCTCGTCGAGCTGCGCCTCATCCAGCCGGGTCATGCTGACAATGCCGGCGAGGTTTTCGGTCAGGCGCTCCGAGGTTTTGCGGAAACCGCCGAACAGGCGCTGCGACCAGCTGTCGCCGCTCATGCTAGCAAGCCTTCGGCGATGCGGGTTGGCGTGATCGTGACCAGTTCCCCGGCCAGCGTTCCCGGCCGCAGCTGAACCCGGGCGAAATTCGGCGCGTGGCCTGTGCCGTCGCGCTCGGCGAGCACAGCAAGGTTCTGCCCGAGCAGCGATTCCAGCCATTGCCGGCGCTCGTCCGCCACCGCAGCGCGCAATTCGGCGGCGCGCCGTTTGATCGTCGCGCCGCCGACCTGCGGCATGCGTGCGGCAGGGGTGCCGGGGCGGCGCGAATACGGGAAAATGTGGCCGTGGACGATGCCGAGTTCCCGGATGATCGAGAGATTTTCGGCGTGTGCAGCTTCGTCCTCGGTCGGGAAACCAGCGATCAGGTCGGCGCCAATGGCGATGTCCGGCCTTCGGGCCTGCAAGCCCACCACAAGTTCCACCGCATCGCGGCGCAGGTGACGGCGCTTCATGCGCTTGAGAATGAGGTCGCTGCCCGATTGCAGCGAGAGGTGCAGATGCGGCATCACCCGAGGCTCGCCCGCTAGCAGTTCCAGCAGCTCCGCATCGATCTCCACACCGTCAAGCGACGACAGCCGCAGCCTGGTCAGGCCAGGGCAAGCCCGCAGAATGGACGCGACTAGCGCGCCAAGCCGGGGTTTGCCGGTCAGATCTGCGCCCCAGGAGGTGAGATCGACGCCGGTCAGCACCACTTCGCGCACGCCGGCATCGCAGTGGCGCGCCACTTCGGCGATAATCTCTGCCGGAACATGCGAACGGCTCGGCCCGCGGCCCTGCGGAATGATGCAGAAGGTGCAATCATGATCGCAGCCGTTTTGCACGGCGACGAAGGCCCGGGTGTGGAGCGAGGTCGCGACTTCGGCCTTGCCCGCCGGCACCTGCCAGGCTCGCGGATCGAGCTTGGCGGCGTTGGCGACGAAGCCGTCCACTTCTGGCATGGCGGCAAGGCTCTCGCGCTCCACTTCAGCGGCGCAGCCGGTTACCAGCAGTCGCGCTTCCGGGCGCTCCCGGCGGGCCCGGCGTATTGCCTGGCGGGTTTGCCGAACGGCTTCGCTGGTCACCGCGCAGCTGTTGATCACGACCAGGTCGCTAGCGCCCGCCAGCAGACCGCGCAGCGCTTCGCCTTCGGACAGGTTCAGCCGGCAACCCAGCGAGCGCACCTCAAGGCTCACTGGGCCACTCCGTAATCGGCAGGGTCGAAACTGCCGCGAAAGCTCTCGGCGGCGGGGCCGGTCATTTCGATCCGGTCGTCA
>JANONQ010000199.1:0-2146 GCA_031420935.1 Novosphingobium sp.
GTCCATGAGCCACGCTGCCACCAACTGGGCCATCCAGCAGAGCAGGCTGAAGCCTGCCAACAAGATCGTGCTGTGGTTTCTCTGCGACCGGCACAACCCGGATTTCGGCTGTTTCCCGTCGCAGGCGCGGCTGGCAGAGGACGCCGAAATGTCGATATCCGCCCTGAACGAGCACCTCGCCACGCTGGAAGACCTGGGCCTGATCCACCGCATCCGCGCTCATGATCCGCGCAGCCACCGGCGTCTGCCCACGCGGTACATCCTCGGGTTCGAGCAGGGATTCTCGCAAAAGCCAACTCCGGAAAGCGCAGATGGGGCCATCTCCGGATTTCCGGCATGTCCATCTCCGGATTTTGCCCAAAGCCATCTCCGGAATCCGGAGTATAACCTTGTAAGGCAACCTTTAACCAAACCAGTAAAGGAGGCGGAGGATGCGCGAGAGCGCGAGATCGATTTCGATCATTTTTTCGCAGAGCGGCTGACCGCGCCGGGCCTTGATCCGAACGGCACCCTGCCCGCCTGGTGGCAGGGCTGGCCAGCCCGGACCCATGTGCGCCGCTGGCGCGATGATCTCGGAATGACCGAGGACCGGATCATCGAGACCGCCACCGAAACCCGGAGGGACCACCCTGCTCCGCCGGACGGCCCCAAGGCACTCGACCGCGCGATGGAGCGCGCCACCAAACGTGATGTACAAAGCGCTGCAGCTTCCGCGAAGCCCTCGACGAGGCAAACGGCAGACCGGCCGCACTGCAGAGGCACCCCGCCCCAGCGATGACGAAAAGGCAGCCTTCTACGCCGACATGGTCAACTCCGACCGCTACCTGCCCGCCAACACCATCAGCAACACGATCCGCGACTCCATGTTGGCACGCGGACTCGTCACGCCGGAGCGGTTGCGCGCGCCGGGCGTGCATTGATCAGACACAGACCGTGGGAAAGTCTGGTAGTTGCTGCTGAATGACCTTTGCTGCAACTGTGTAAAAGTGGCAGCGCCGCACATTCAGTGCAGCATATCCGCCAACCTCAACTCTTCAAACGCGGCCTTCATCGCCGGATCATAGCCCGGATCGATCCGCGCCGGTCCATAGCCATGTGCCCGGTTCCACGCATCGATCTCCCGCAACTCAGTGGCGAACTCCCCGGGCGACGCGGCCTCTTTCAAGGTCGTGTCACCCTCACAATAGCTGAAGATCATCAGGCGGGTCGGGTTGGTCCAAGTCCCAAAATACGACGCATCCTGTGCAGTATCGACCTGCGCCCAGCCTTTCTCGTAGCGGCAAAGCCCGAAATCATAGACGTATCGATCGCCGGGGCAGAATTCGCGGGTGATCTTCATGCTGCCACATGCGCGCGGGCGGCAATGGCGATCACGCAGAGGTCGCGGTAGCGCGCCATGGCCTTGGGGCTGGACGAAACCGGGTTAATCTCGAAGGCTTGCAGGGCGGCAATGTCGCCCGCCTCGGCCAAGGCAACGACTTGCGCCAGCTTGGCGCGGAACCGCGCGTGGGTCGGCTTGGAGAAATCGGGCGCGGGCGGTAGCGCGCCAGTCTGCGCCTGATCGAGGATGGCTTGGCGCTTGCGGATGGCCGGTGCCATCACGGGCTTTGGCTCCTCGACCGGCGCAGGGATCGGCTCGCCCGCCGGTTCTGTGTTGCCGTATTCCAGAACCAAGGTCAGCCGGGCCTCGGCCTGCTCGGCGGTGGCGGCGATCATGATCGAGGTGAAAGCGAGGGCCGCGCGCTCGTCGCCGATCCTTGCCGCCAGCAAGCGGGCGAAATTATCACCCGCCTTCTTGGCGCTGGTGGCCGGTTCGATCGGCGTTTCGGAAAGGCGCTGGGCGATCGTGTCGATCTGCGCAGCGGTGAGGGCTTTGGTTTTCATGGTCGGGTTCCTTCAGGCGTTGGTGATGTGGGCGGAATGCCCGAGGGTGGTGACCGCGTAGATCATCGTGCGGCCGTCGCCGATCGCGGCGCCAAAAGCCTGCGCCTCAGGCAGCGTCGCAAATTGCTGGCGGGTGCGATCCCGGGGCGTGCGACCGCGTGCGGCGACAAAGTGGGCGGCGTTCTTCAGGCAGAATTCTTCGTGCGTTGTCAGGGGCTTCATGGCGGTCTCCGTTGCGTTGCGATTGGTGCAGACAGCCGCT
>JANONQ010000200.1:0-2212 GCA_031420935.1 Novosphingobium sp.
CAGGCGAACCATCGCCATCGGCGTGGTGCTGTCTCTCGGGTCGATCGTCGTGGCGGGATTGACTGCGCCA
Source organism: Novosphingobium sp. (assembly GCA_031420935.1). GTDB lineage: Bacteria > Pseudomonadota > Alphaproteobacteria > Sphingomonadales > Sphingomonadaceae > Novosphingobium. The sequence continues at coordinate 71 of JANONQ010000200.1, forward strand.
TCGTCGCGCACCAGCGTAGCGATATCGCGGTCAAGCCGAACTCCGGCGAGGCCCGCGCGGCGAAGCCAGTCATTCACCGCCTTGGGGCCGCCGACTGCGGCGAGCAGCGCGTCCGTCGCCGGATTACTGCTTCGGGTCAGCGCTAGATCGATCAGCCCCTGCGCCGAAATATACATGCCCGGGCGCACCGGGGCTACCGGGCCGGCGAATTTACGCGATGCTACCGGCACCATCAGCGGCAGTTGGTCGGTGAGCTTGTAGCGGCCGGAATCGACCATTTCCAGGAAGGTCGCGGCAATCGCGACCTTGCTGGTGCTCGCCATGGGAAAAGGCTGGTCGCCCAGCACGGCTACGCTGCGGCCGGTTGCAAGATCGAACGCGGCCACGCCAATGCGGCCCTGCCCGGCGCTGGCGAGCTGGAGAATTTGTGATTGGAAAGGATCGTCATATGCGGGCTGAATCTGAACCCGCGGCTGGGTGCCAAAGGTGCGATCAAAGGCTGCGCCAATTTCGGTGGCGTCGGCCGCGACCGGAGAGGCAGGGACCACCGCGAAAGACGCAGCAAGCGCGAACGGACCAAGCGCTAATTTCAGGAGATGTCTGATGGAATCCCTCATGACAGCAGGCATGCTATATTGTTCATGCTTAGTATCCCCTTAACGGTGAGGCCTAACGCGGCACGATTTTATCACAAGGGCTGTGGCGATGAAACGCCGCATAGCTGCGGGCAGTCGTGAAATTTGTCCCAAAATCAAAGTGTAGGACGAAAACAAGGATAACGTCGCCGCCTCGCGCCACCCCAATCGCCTTGTGTGCATTCTGAGCATTGTTAGTTCGCTTGATCCATTGCAGAATCGGGTTGCTGACCATCCGCCTTGGCCAGCGCATCGGTTGCAGCTCGCCTTCAGAGATTTCTACAACGCGCGGTTCGCCGTCCGTGTTCCATGCTTCGTGCGAATGAACGTCTCGTCGAAAATGAGCAATTCGTCCGGAGTCCATCTGCGCTGTCCGTCGCGCACCGGATTCGCAGCGCTCCGGCCCTTGCGAGCCGCCCCGCATCCACCGCCATCACCGGCAACGCGAAGGGCCGGGAAGATTGCTCTTCCCGGCCCCAAGTGTGCTTTGCGGTTGGCTTAGACTTAGAAGTCCATGCCGCCCATTCCGCCCATGCCGCCGCCAGGCATGCCGCCCATGGACGGCTTGTCGTCGGGCCGGTCGCTGATCGCGGCTTCGGTCGTGATCAACAGACCGGCGACCGAGGCTGCGTCCTGCAGGGCAATGCGCACGACCTTGGTCGGGTCGATCACACCGGTCGCAACCAGGTTCTCATAAACGTCGGTTGCGGCGTTGAAGCCCTGAGTTTCGTCGTCTTCCCGAAGCAGATTGCCGGCAACCACCGCACCGTCATGGCCGGCATTCTCGGCGATCTGGCGCAGCGGTGACTGGATCGCCTTGCGGACGATGTCGATGCCGCGGGTCTGATCATCGTTGGCGCCCTTGAGGCCGTCAAGCGCCTTGGTGGCATAGAGCAGTGCCGTGCCGCCGCCGGGGACAATGCCTTCTTCCACCGCAGCGCGGGTGGCGTGGAGGGCGTCGTCGACGCGATCCTTGCGCTCCTTCACTTCAACTTCCGAAGCGCCGCCAACCTTGATCACGGCAACACCGCCAGCCAGCTTGGCCAGACGTTCCTGCAGCTTCTCGCGGTCGTAGTCGCTGGTCGTCGTCTCGATTTGTGAACGGATTTGCTCAACCCGGCCCTTGATGTCTTCGGCCGAACCATTGCCATCGACGATGGTGGTATTGTCCTTGTCGATGGTGACGCGCTTGGCCTGGCCGAGCATGCTGACCGTTACGCTTTCCAGCTTGATGCCGAGGTCTTCCGAGATCATCTCGCCGGCGGTCAGCGTGGCGATGTCGCCCAGCATGGCCTTGCGGCGATCGCCGAAGCCCGGCGCCTTGACGGCAGCAACCTTGAGGCCGCCGCGCAGCTTGTTGACCACTAGGGTAGCCAGCGCTTCGCCTTCGATGTCCTCAGCGATGATGAGGAGCGGACGGCCGCTCTGCACCACGGCTTCGAGAATCGGCAGCATCGCCTGCAGGTTCGACAGCTTCTTCTCGTGAATCAGGATGTAAGGGTTTTCC
>JANONQ010000201.1:0-2273 GCA_031420935.1 Novosphingobium sp.
CACAGGAACCCAGCGCCATCACCGTGGGCGCGACGACCAGCAGCGATGCGCGTGCTTCTTATTCCAACTACGGCACGTGCCTGGATATCTTCGGCCCGGGCAGCAGCATCACGTCGGCCTGGAATAGCAGCACCACCGCAACCAATACCATCAGCGGCACTTCGATGGCGACGCCCCATATTGCCGGGGTGGCGGCGCTCGCGCTGGCGGCCAATCCCACTGCATCGCCGGCGGCGGTGGCTAACTTTCTTATCGCCAATGCTACGCCGAACAAACTCAGCTCCATCGGTACGGGCTCGCCGAACTTATTGGTGTATTCGTTGGCCTCAGGCATGCCTACGGAACCGACGACACAAGTTCTAGCGGTGAAATCTCTGACCGGCACGTCTTCCAATAAAGCAGGCACCAACTGGCGTGCCTACGCCACCCCAACGATTCGCGACCTAAGCGGCGCGGTTGTGGCAAATGCCACTGTCAATGGCAGCTTCGCGCCCGGCGGCACCTCCAGTTGTGTCACCGGTCGCACCGGAAGTTGCACCATGAGCAGCGGCAACATCAGCCGGAGTACGAGTTCGACGGTCATGAGCGTGACCAGTGTTTCCGGCACCAACATGAGCTACGATTCGTCTCAGAATACAGTCACCACAATCATCATATTGAAACCCTGAAAACTCCATGACGGGCACCTGATGAGTTCAGTGCTAAGGCCAAGCCCGAGGCCAAGCTAAACACTGCAACCGTGAGCATCCGTTGGAGGAACCAAGGCGGGATTGCTGAGCGCAAAGCGATGATTAGGTGCATTCCCATCACACGCAGGCGCAATCGCTTGGCATGAGCCGCGAGTCCGTGTGATACCTGCGGGCGGCCAGGCGCGGCCCTCGCCGCTGGACTGCGCGGGTCGGGTGCGATTCAAACTGATGTGGCGTTATTCTCGGCCATCTAACGAAGCACACGGGTCTTACTGTGACGCCCAACGAATGAAAGAGACTTCCCCGTCCCAGGCGAACCGCGGATCTTGCGACTTCCGAACGAGCAATCACTGGATCAGCGCGTCCGCACGCAGCAGGAGCGACTGCGGGACCGTGAGGCCAAGCGCCTTGGCGGTTTTGAGGTTGATCACTAGCTCGAACTTTGCCGGCTGCTCGATCGGCAGGTCTCCGGGCTTCGCGCCCTTAAAGATCTTGTCGACGAAGCTTGCGAACCGGAAATAAAGGTCGGGATAGCTCACCGCGTAGGCCATCAATCCCCCGGCCTCGACGAACTCGCGGGCCGGATAGGCGGCAGGCAGCCTATTTCGGGTCACCAAGTCAACGATCATTTGTTGATGCATTTGGGTGAGACCGTCGGCCCCGATGAGAAGCGCGTCGACATGCTGTCGGACTGCCAGTTCGAATGCGCGGCCGAGGTCGTCCTGGCTGCGCACGTCAAGAAGCTCCGCCCGGAGACCCAGGAAGCGCGCCGCCCTCTTTGTCTCTTCCCATTCGGGTGGGGCAGCCGGATTACCCATATTGTGAAGCAACGCAACTCGCGAGAGACTCGGAACCAGCTCTTTGAGGAGTTCAATCCGTTTCCCTGTCAACTCGGTGCTGAAGGTGGTCACCCCCGTAATGTTGCCACCCGGGTGCGCGTAGCTCCCCACGAGGGCATGCGGGTCGCCCATCGTCGCCATAACCATTGGAATTGTTTCGGTCGCTTTTTTGGCCGCCCTGGCGGCTGGCGTCCCCCTGGTCACGATCAGGTCGACCTTGAGACGAACCAGTTCGGCCGCGAGCTCCGGGAATCGCTCGGCGCGACCATCCGCCGACCGATATTCGATGACCAGGTTTCGCCCTTCGACGTAGCCGAGGTCCCGCAGCCCCCTGCGCAAGGCGTCGAAATTGGCGGCGTTCCGTGCCGCAGGTATCGTCTCCAGAATTCCGATGCGATAGACCTTCCCCGCTTGCTGCGCCTGCGCGGCGAGCGGCGCGGCGAGGAGGCCCCCTGCAACACGGCCGATGAACGTTCGCCGATCCATCACTGAATCACCTCGTTGACGAATGACAGTCCGATAATTCTACGCCCCACCAAGGTGAACGACTGAATGACCGCTCGTGGCCGATATCAGCCGTTGGCCCTCGGGTGCCGCCGCTCTTAACAAACTTCCCCAGCAGTCCTGAGAAATCGAATGTTGGACTTCATGCTGAAGACACGAATCCACGCCTGCATAGACGCCGGATTTACAAAACGAAGTTTCAGTGAAGACATAACGTGCTCAAGTTACGTCGTAACTAAAA
>JANONQ010000202.1:0-2174 GCA_031420935.1 Novosphingobium sp.
GGCGTGTTGCAGGACCGAGGCTATAAGGTGGCGCTGGTCACCGATGGCCGGATGTCGGGCGCGAGCGGCAAGGTTCCCGCCGCGATCCACGTCACCCCGGAAGCGCTGGCCACCAGCACAGGAGAATGCGGCGCGCTGGCGCTGCTGCGCGACGGCGACCTGATCCGCCTGTGCGGCCACCAGGGCCTGCTGGATACCAGCGCCAACCTCAGCGCCCGCACCCCCGCACCGCCGCCGCCGGCCGGCGAGGGCATGGGTCGCGAACTCTTCGCCATGATGCGCGCTCATGCCGACAGCGCGGAGCTGGGCGCGAGCGCGATGCTGGCGATGGCCGGGCTGTAGAAACTCTGAGCGGTTGACCTTACCGTCAAACCTGCCTAGGGGCGCGGTGTTCGAAGGCGGCTCCGGCTGCTTTGGGACAATAGAGCTGAACATTGCCGGTGCGTGCGGGGTTTCCCGAATAGACCGTCAAAGTAACCCGGCGCTGCGGCACGGGTGGAGTGTTTTCGGCTCATATGGCGCTTGGCGGGGCTGGACCCTGCCGGTTTCGGCGCTGTGTGGGATTACCCGGTAGACCTTCGCCCGTTGGCCCGCTTTGCGCCAAGACTGCAGGTGAAGGAATTTCATGCCGACAATCAACCAGCTGGTCCGCAAGGGGCGCGTGCCCCAGAAGACCAAGTCGAAAGTTCCCGCAATGGAGCAGAACCCGCAAAAGCGCGGTGTCTGCACCCGCGTCTACACGACGACGCCCAAGAAGCCGAACTCGGCGCTGCGCAAGGTGGCCAAAATCCGCCTGACCAACCAGCGCGAGGTCATCTCCTACATCCCGGGCGAGGGCCACAATCTGCAGGAACACTCGGTGGTGCTGATCCGCGGCGGCCGCGTGCGCGACTTGCCGGGCGTGCGCTACCACGTGCTGCGCGGTGTGCTCGATACGCAGGGCGTCAAGGACCGCAAGCAGTCGCGCTCGAAGTACGGGGCCAAGCGGCCGAAGTGATCGAACGGGTCGGCCCTATGGTCCGGCCCCGCAGCATCACGCTGGTTTACCGGTCCGCGCCCACATGCGCCGAGACCCGAGAATAAGGAATTCTATCGATGTCACGTCGTCGTCGTCCCGAGAAACGGGTCATCCTGCCCGATCCCAAATTTGGTGATCAAATCCTGTCCAAGTTCATGAACAACCTCATGCTCGACGGCAAGAAGTCGGTCGCGGAAGGTATCGTCTATGGCGCGATGGTGACCATGGAGACCAAGTCCAAGGGCAATCCGATCCAGCTGTTCCATGATGCGCTCGACAATGTGAAGCCGCAGATCGAAGTGCGCTCGCGGCGTGTCGGCGGTGCCACCTATCAGGTTCCGGTCGAAGTCCGCCCCGAACGCGCTCAGGCGCTGGCCATCCGCTGGCTGATCACCGCCGCGCGCAATCGCAGCGAAACGACGATGGCCGCGCGGCTGTCCGCCGAGCTGCTCGACGCCGCCAACAACCGCGGCAATGCGGTGAAGAAGCGCGAAGACACGCACCGCATGGCCGACGCAAATCGCGCCTTTTCGCATTATCGCTGGTAGAGTCGGCACAGCCGATTCATCCGGCTGTCACACTCTTGCATATAGGGGCGGGGATCCCTTTCAGGTCTCTCCTCAACACCTAAGGAAAACCCCATGGCACGCAGCCATCCGCTCTCGATGTACCGCAATATCGGTATCATGGCGCATATCGACGCCGGCAAAACCACGACTACCGAGCGCATCCTCTATTATACAGGCAAGTCGTACAAAATCGGCGAAGTGCATGACGGCGCGGCGACGATGGACTGGATGGAACAGGAGCAGGAACGCGGCATCACCATCACGTCCGCCGCGACGACCTGTTTCTGGAACGACCACCGGATCAACATCATCGATACCCCCGGCCACGTCGATTTCACCATTGAGGTCGAGCGCAGCTTGCGTGTGCTCGACGGCGCGGTCGCCTGTTTCGACGGAGTTGCCGGCGTCGAGCCGCAGTCCGAAACTGTGTGGCGCCAGGCCGACAAATACGGCGTGCCGCGGATGTGCTTCATCAACAAGCTCGACCGCACCGGCGCCAATTTCAAATATTGCGTGCAGTCGATCATCGACCGTCTCGGCGCCAAGCCGGCGGTGCTCTATCTCCCGATCGGCATCGAAGCGGACCT
>JANONQ010000203.1:0-6480 GCA_031420935.1 Novosphingobium sp.
CCCGGCATTCGGCCTGCGACCGGGTGAATGGCATATTTGACCCGAACGCCCGCCTTCTTGAGCTGGTCCGCCATTTCGCGCAGCACGTGCTGCGCCTGCGCCACCGCCATGCCGTATCCCGGAATGATGATGACCTGCTCCGCCTCCTTGAGCAAAAAGGCAGCGTCTTCCGCCGATCCCCGCTTCCACGGGCGGTCCGTTCTGGCTTCATCGCTGCCCGAGCCTATCTCCGCGCCAAAGCCGCCCGCGATGACCGAGACGAAACTGCGGTTCATCGCCCTGCACATGATGTAGCTGAGGATTGCACCCGACGAGCCCACCAGCGCTCCGGTGATGATCATCGCGGTGTTGTGCAGAGTGAATCCCATCGCCGCCGCCGCCCAGCCCGAATAGGAATTGAGCATCGAGACGACTACCGGCATGTCCGCCCCGCCGATCGGGATGATCAGCAGGAAGCCGATGAGGAACGACAGCGCAGTAATCGCGGCGATCACCCAGATCGGCTGGTCCTGCGTGAACCACGCAATCAGCCCAAGGATAGCGAGCAGCGTGCCCAAATTGATGACATGCCGCGCGGGCAACAGGATCGCCGCGCCGCTCATCGTGCCGTTCAGCTTGGCAAAAGCAATCACCGAGCCGGAGAAAGTGATCGCGCCAATGGCGATGCCAAGTCCCAGCTCCAGTCGGCTGATGGGATTGATCATGGCCAGCCTGGCGAGAGCCAAATCGCCATCGACGCCCGTCACTTGCGGGATCAGAATGCCGAAACTCTGCGGATCGAGGTAGGCGGCCCATCCCACCAGCACGGCCGCGAGCCCGACCAGGCTGTGGAACGCGGCGACCAGCTGCGGCATCGCGGTCATCGCGATGCGCCGTGCCGTCATCAAGCCGATCACTGCACCCAGCCCGATCGCGCCAAGAATTTTCGCCAGGGTAACCAGGTCCTCCGGTTGCGGCCGGGGCCACCAGTGGCCCGGAGGAATCGGCGCCTGGGTGATCATCGTGGTGAGAACGGCGATGACCATACCGGCAATACCGAAGCGGTTTCCGCGCCGCGCCGTGGTCGGCGAACTCAGTCCACGCAGCGACAGGATGAACAGCACGCCCGCCACGAGATAGGCGACCAGCGCCCAAGGCGGCAGCAAGGGCGAGGCCAAATTCAACGTACCCTCCTGCGGAACATCGCGAGCATTCGCGCGGTGACGGCAAAGCCGCCGAAGATGTTGATGCTCGCCATGACCACGGCAGCAAGGCCGAGCCAGCTCGACAGCGACCCGCCCGCCCCCGCACTGGCGACCAGCGCGCCGACGATGATCACCGAGGAGATCGCATTGGTGACGCTCATCAACGGCGTATGCAGCGCCGGGGTGACCGACCAGACGACGTAATAGCCGACAAAGCAGGCGAGCACGAAGATCGATAGGATCGAGATGAATTCCATGGCGTCCCCCTCAGCGAAAACCGCATGGCTCCTATTGCAATCCGCCGGGCCGCTGTCGAGGCTTCAGTGCCGCATTCGTTACAACAACTCGCCGCCTGCCCTGATCTTGGCTGCCAGATCGGTTGCCGTCATTCTGAAATTTGCCTTGCATCGCTTGCAGTGTGCTCAGCCGAGCAGGCGTTCGTGAACCACCTTGCCGCTCCGCGTCAGCCGCACCGCATCGCCGATCTCCGCATCCAGCACCGGGCGACCAGCGTCTTTGTCCCAGAACGCATTCAAAAAGTTGAACAAATTTCGCGCATAAAGTGCCGAGGCATCGGCCGGCAATTGCGCTGCCACATTCGTAAAGCCCATGATCTTCACGCCGTGCCGCTCGACCACCTGATCCGCCACTGCACCCTCGACATTCCCGCCAGCGCTTGCCGCCAAGTCGAAGATCACGCTGCCCGGCTTCATGCTGGCAATCTGTGCGTCAGTCACAAGCCGCGGTGCGGGCTTGCCGGGGATCAGCGCGGTGGTGATGACGATGTCCTGTTTGGCGATATGCGCCGAGACCAGTTCAGCCTGCGCCTTCTGGTATTCCTCGGACATTTCCGTGGCATAGCCGCCCGCGCCCTCGCCCTCGATCCCGGCGACGGCCTCGACGAAGATCGGTTTGGCGCCCAGCGAGAGGATCTGTTCCCTGGTCGCGCTGCGCACATCGGTGGCGCTGACGATCGCGCCAAGCCGGCGCGCGGTGGCGATCGCCTGCAGCCCGGCCACCCCCACGCCCATGACGAACACCCGCGCCGCACTCACCGTGCCGGCCGCCGTCATCATCATCGGGAAGGCCCGGCCGAAATTATCCGCAGCAGAGATCACCGCCTTGTATCCAGCCAGGTTCGATTGGCTGGAGAGTATGTCCATCGACTGGGCGCGGGTGATGCGCGGCATGAATTACATCGCCAGCGCCTCAAGGCCGGCTGCGGCATAGGCACCAATCCGCTCTCGCTGACGCAGCGGATCGAGCGCGCCGACGATCCAGGCCCCACCCGCAGTGCCTGCCAACAAATCCGGTTCGGGGCCCTGGACACTCAGAACGATGTTTGCCCCGCTGGCAATGCGGGTCGCATCCGCCAGTTCCGCCCCGGCCGCGGCATAATCGGCATCGGCGATCGCAGCACTTATGCCGGCCCCGCTCTCAACTGCGACCACCGCGCCCAGTTGGACAAATTTCTTCACTGTTTCGGGCGTCGCGGCAACCCGCGTCTCGCCGCTCGCCCGTTCGCGCAGAACGGCGATGCGAATTCCTTCAACCATGCGGCGGTCAGGCAATCAGTGCGATAACGACTGCCGCGATAATTGCTACGCTCACGGCCCCCCACTTTAGCATAGTCAGGAATCCGCCGTAGGTTGATTCGGCCGCCTTGATGTCATTGCCCGATGTCATTGCTTGATCCTCAAAACTTCGATGGTGCCTGATTGACTATCTATCGCGGCATTGCGCGCGGCTCAAGGGCTGGCGGCGCTATCTTAACACAAACAGCCACGCTTAATCGGCTCTTCACACGTTTGCGCTACGGCTCTGGTGGGCAGAATTAACCGGACGGGGTGAAACGGGGCGAAATGAGCGAGTTCGAGCAGCGCTTCCTGATGCTGATCGACGACGAGCCGGCGCAGAGCCGGTTGATCACGGCGCTCGCCGCGCGCGAGGGCTGGCGTACACTGGTAGTTCGCGATGCCGAAACCGCAGTCGCAACTCTTGGCACGCGGCAAGGCATGCAACTTAGTGCGATCATTCTCGAGCAATGGGTCCCGGGTGACGACGCCTGTTCGCTGATTGCCGAGCTCAAGTCCCGCAGGCCGGCATTGCCGATCCTGATGCTCACAACCAGCGCGTCGCCGCTGCTCGCGGTCGAAGCTATGCGGGCCGGCGCAAGCGATTATCTGATCAAGCCAGTCGCGCCCGATCAGCTGATGCAGGCGCTGCGCGCCGCCACCACGCGCGAAGCGCCGCGCGACGAGCTTGCACCGCTCACCGAAAAAATGGCGTCCAACCCCGGCTTCGAATCGATGATTGGTGCGGTGCCGGACTTCCGGGCGGCACTGGCGGTCGCCGCTAAAGCTGCGCGCGGTCACGGTCCGGTACTGATCGAAGGGGAAATCGGGACTGGCAAGGAAATGCTGATCCGCGCCATTCATTCGGCCTCGCCGCGCGCAAAATCGCCGGTTCGTATCGTCAACATTGGAGCCACTCCTCGCAATTCCATCGAGTCGATTTTGTTCGGTCACGAAAAGGGTGCCTTTCCCGGCGCCTTCGACCGGCAAATCGGCGCGCTCCAGCATTGCGATGGCGGCACGTTGGCGATCGACGAAATCGATCGGCTGCCGTTGCCAGTACAGCACCGGCTGCTTGAATCGCTTAGCCGTGGCGACGTCCGTCCGATCGGTGTCCGGCACAGCTTCAAAGTCGATACCCGCATCATCGCGGCCAGCAATCTGCCGTTGAAGGACCTTACCACGTCAGGCCACTTTCTGCCCGAGCTGCTCGACGCGCTCTCACCCATCTCTGTCGTATTGCCGCCGCTCCGCGAGAGGCTCGGCGATCTGCCGGCCCTCGCCCGCCATTTCCTGGCACGGATTGGCGAGCAACCCGGCCTTCGCCCGCTCGGTATCACCGACGGCGCGCAATCGCTGCTCGCCGCTTACGACTGGCCGGGCAACGTCCGCCAGCTGCAGGCGGTGCTGTTCCGCGCTGCGGTGTTCTGCGACGGCGACGCGTTGACCGCCGATGATTTTCCGCAGCTCTCCAGCATGCTGGGCGGCCGCGATGGCCCGGCACTGGCTGCAGTGCAGGAAGGCGTCGGCGTAATGCTCTATACCGCCGACGGCAATCTGCGCCCGCTTGAGGAAATCGAGGCAGACGTGATCCGCCTGGCGATCGGCCATTATCGCGGCCGTATGACCGAAGTTGCCCGCCGCCTCGGCATCGGCAGATCGACACTCTACCGCAAGCTTGGCGATCTTGGCATCGGCGACGCCGCCTGAAGTAGCTGAATGGGCTCAATGCGAGATCCCGGTGATACTGACTCAAGTCCCCCCTCCCGGCGGGGAGGGATTAGGGGGAGCGGGGCCGAAATGTTGGTGCGCGTCCGCGCTGGCGTTAAAACCCCCACCCCAACCCCTCCCCACCGGGATGGGCGTATTGCGGTCCGATCAATGATATGCGGCATAATCCGTCCCTTCACCGGCAAATATCGCCGCTAGGGAACTATGCCGCAGGATCGCGCGATCGGTTGATCGGCTCGATTTAGCGGTGCCGGAAGCCTGAGTTGCCAACGCCGCACCGATCACCGAACTTGCTTTCGATGAGTCGCGCCTGGTGCTCTCGACAAAGCTTGACGGCGCGGTGCTTTACTCCGCTCGCTGCCCGTGGCCCGATTTAACAGCGGACCAAAGCACACCCGCCTGCGGTGTGTCGGAGACTTCGGTCTTGCAACCAGCCGGGTCGCCCCGAAGTGAGGCGCCGCCGCCCGGCTTTCCAGTCAACGCGATCGCGCAAGCCGGATGTGTCGCCTAGTTCCGACTGTGTCAGGTGGGTTTCTTACCAGGTCACAATCACGACCCAAATCTCAGGACGCCGATGATCTCACTCAGGCTCCGGAACCATTGATCGAGCCACCAGCGAATGCTTGGACGCACCATAGAAAAGGGGGCCAGATTTCTCCGGCCCCCATATTCATTCAGCTAATAGCCGCGTTCAGAAGCCAGAACCCGGTCCGTAGGAGATTTCGACCCGGCGGTTTTGCAGCTCGCGGACACCGTCAGAGGTGGGTACGCGGTTATTGCTCTCACCGAAGCCTTGCGTGGTGATCGCCGTGTCAGGCACCCCATGCGTGCTCAGGTAGCCCCGGATCGAACCGGCGCGCCGTTCAGACAGACCCTGGTTATATGCCGGGCTGCCCGAGCGGTCGGTGTAACCGGCAACCATCACCGGAACCCGGTCGCAGCTGCCATAGGCACCAACGGCGCTTTCCAGGATGGTCGCAGCTTCCGCCGTGATATCCGACCGATCCCAGTCAAAGAACACGATGTACGGTCCCTTGTTGCAGACCGACGCAACAGGCGGCGGGGGCGGCGGGGGCGGAGGAGGCGGCGGCGGCGGCGGAGGCGGAGGAGGCGGGGCCATTTCTTCGCGGCGTCCACCACCGAACATGAAATCGATACCCGCGCGGATCGCGCCGACCCGGTTGTTGCCGCCGAAGTCGTAGGAGCCGGAGACCCACATCCCGACGCTGCGGTTGATCGTCGCGTCGAGACCCAGTTCAGCCGTACCGTAACCCTTCGGATTTACCCCGGACAGGACAAACGGGTTGCCGCCAGCGATGTAGCTGTAGGTCCGTGCCTGACCGATATTCTTGCCCTGGAAGGTGTAGGCCAGCTTACCGAAGGGCCGCACTGCGAAGCCATCCGGATCGCCGATATTGGCCACGAACTTCACACCTGCCGACGGATTGAACACCGACTTGGAGGCGTCGTCCGTAGTCACCCCGATACCGCCGCCACCAACTTCGGTGAAGCCGTCAAGCTCCCAGCGGCGGACCGCGACCTCGGCAAACGGCGTGATCGTCGCGCCGCCCATCGGGATATCGTAGCCGATCTGCAACGAGGCATCGAGCTGGTTGCCCTTGAACTCGGCTTTCGGGGTCCGCGCCAGCACTGACAGCGTGCGCGAGCCTTTGAACTTCGAGAAGCCGTAGGCGACCTTGGCGTTGGCGTAGAGCGGTCCGAAGCCTTGCGTCAGGTAGGCGCCGATCGTCCAAGTGCGACCATCGATTTGTTCGGTCACAGGCCTTGTGTCGGATTCGACGTCATGCTCGGCGTAGCCAACACCGAAGCCGAAAGCGCCGGTATCGCTGAAGCGGATGTCGAGCCCGGCCGAACCGCCGTAGGTGTTCGCCTTGATCGGCGACTGGCCCTGGTCACCCAGCGGCCGCTTGCCGTATTTGCCGAACACCGCCACCGGATTGAGCCACAACCGTGCGCCCACCCCGTCTCCG
>JANONQ010000204.1:0-2219 GCA_031420935.1 Novosphingobium sp.
GCCGCTACCATGCCTATCTCGAGCCGTTCGTTCGCGAGCGCCTGGGCGGCAGCGGCACCGACGTCATCACCGACATTATCAATCGCGATGTCGACGGCCGGCCTCTGACGATGCCCGAAATCCTCAGCCTGCTCACGCAGCTGATGATGGGCGGCCTCGACACGGTATATAATTTCATCGGTTACGCCTTCCTGTTCCTCGCAGGCAGCCCCGACCATCGTCGCCAGTTGATCGATGAGCCAAGTCTGATCCCAGCTGCGGTCAACGAACTGCTCCGGCGTTTTCCGCTGGTGAGTATGGCGCGCGAAATACGCGAGGATTTCGAATGGGACGGAGTCGAGCTCAAGAAAGGCGAGATGATCGTCGCGCCGAGCCCGTTGGTTGGCGTCGATGAACGGCTCAACCCGGATCCGCTGAGGGTTGATTTTCGACGCAAGGGCGGTGAGCATGCGACGTTCGGCAAGGGTCACCATATCTGTCCCGGCGCTAACCTCGCCAGCCTTGAGATGCGGATCATCCTCGCCGAATGGCTCAAACGCATTCCCGATTTCGACGTGAAACCCGGCGCTGATATCCGTTATCTGGGCGGGATCGTCGGGGCGCTGTCGTCACTGCCGTTGATCTGGGGACAGTCGCAGATATCCAAAGCTAAATGAAGGAAACCTCGATGACTAGTTCGCGTCTCCGCTTCGGCACCTTTATCGCACCGCACACGCCGCCCGAAGTGCATCCTGCGCTGGCGCTGGAGAGCGACCTCGACATGGTCGAGTTCCTCGACAAGCTTCATTTCGACGAGGCCTGGATCGGCGAGCATCACTCTGGCGGCTGGGAGATCAACGCCAGCCCCGAACTGTTTATCGCGGCAGCATCGCAGCGCACGAGCCGGATCCGTCTCGGCACCGGCGTGTCGTCGCTGCCCTATCACCATCCCTATATTCTGGCCGAGCGGATTCGGCAGATCGACTACCTAACAAGGGGCCGCGCGATGTTTGGGATTGGCCCAGGCTCGCTGCCTTCGGATGCCTATATGATGGGGATCCCGACCGCCGACGCGCGCGATCGCATGGAAGCCGCGATCGAGCCGCTCGTGCGGCTGCTCAACGGCGAAATTGTCGATGCTCAGACGGACTGGTTCACTCTGCAAAAGGCGTACCTTCAGCTTTCCTCCTACAGCGAACAGGGAGTCGAGATTTGCGTGGCTAATCAAGTCTCGCCGACGGGCGCCCGTGCGGCGGGCAAGTTCGGCCTCGGCCTGCTGTCTATCGGTGCGACCTCGGCGGGTGCCTTCAATGCGCTTGCGTCCAATTGGGGCATCGCCGAAGAAATGGCGCGCGACCACGGCCACCGCATGGATCGCTCGGCCTGGCGGCTTGTCGGACCGGTGCATATTGCTGAAACGCGTGAAAAGGCGCGCGAGAACGTTCGGTTCGGGCTCGAGCGTTGGGTGGATTACATGTCACAGGTAGCGGCTCTTCCGCTTGCCCCGCCCCCAGGAGTTGATCCGATTCAGCATATGATCGACACGGGCTTCGCGGTGATCGGAACGCCTGATGATTACGTCCAGCAGATCGAGCGGCTGTCGGAACAGTCCGGCGGGTTCGGCTGCTTTCTCCATCTCGACAACCACTGGGCCGATTCGGTCGAGACGCGGCGATCCTACGAACTCGTGGCCCGCTATGCGATCCCGCGGATCAACAAATTGAACCTGACGCGAACAAACTCGGAAAGCTGGCTACGCGAAAACAACGAGCTATTTCGCGGTGAGCTCAAGGCCGCCGTCGGGGCCAAGATTGCTCAATATGCGGCCGAGAAAGGCGATGCCAAGATTTCGCCCGAGTTCATCAAGCTGTTTAACGAGAAATAATTCCGAAGCCGTTGGGCGGCAAGCGGCTCTTACGCAATCCGCTTGAGAAACATCGGCCTTGAGCCGGGAATAGGATTGGTGGCCGGTGCGGATGAACCAGGCGTCCAAGGTCAGCGCCACCACGCGTTCGGCCGCCGAGACTCCAGACTAATTTCGCTACGTCTGTTTCAAATCGTGCTGCCGCCGTCGAGCCTGAACTCGGCGCCGGTGGCGAAGGCCGACTCGTCGGACCCGAGATAGACCGCCAGCGACGCCACTTCCGCAGGTTGGCCGAGACGGCCGATGGGGTGGGTCGCGACCCAGCTAGCATAGATTTCGTCACGATTTTCCGCCGCGCCGAGCACCTTGTCGATCA
>JANONQ010000205.1:0-2018 GCA_031420935.1 Novosphingobium sp.
TGAGCATTGTCTTGGCCGGGAAATGTTTCGCCGCCCACGCCCCGATCGGTGCGGCGAGCAGGCCGCCGATCAATAGGCCCAGCGTCGCGCCCGCGACATCGGCCAGGCCGAGGTGGTAGATGAAGGCGGCCGAGACAGTCAGCGTCAGGAAGAACTCGACGACATTGACCGTACCGACGACCTTGCGCGGGTCCGCGCCCTGGATCAACAGGTTGGAGGTGACCACCGGCCCCCAGCCGCCGCCGCCGGCCGCATCGAGGAAGCCGCCGAGCAGACCAAGCGGCCCGATGTACTTCGCGTCCCGGATTTGCGGCGGATACATGATTCCGCGCCACAGCAGATAGATGCCGATGCCGCTCAAATAGAGCAGCACGAACGGCTTGACCAGACCGGCGTCGAACGAGGTCACCACATAGGCACCCAGAATGCCTCCGACGATCCCCGGGATCAGCAGACGAAAGAATAGCCTTTTATCGACATTGCCGTGCAGCAGATGACTGATGCCGGAGGTCGCGGTGGTGAAACATTCGACGAGATGAATGCGCTGCGACGCCACGGCGGGCGGCACGCCGAGCACGCCGACCAGCATCGTGCTGGAAATGACGCCGAAGGCCATGCCAAGCGCGCCATCGACCAGCTGGGCTGCGAAGCCAACCGCAATAAACGGGAGCAAATAGGCAAGATCGAAACCGCCAAATTCAATCACCGCCCGACTCCAGTTAATCTCGACTTTACTTGTAGACATTCGTGCCAGGCACAGCGAGAAAGTTTTTCGCCATACCCGGCCAAGTGAAACTTTCCCGCGCCGGATCGTGCCTACCGCCGGCGATACCGGAAATACCAGACTTCGCTGCCAAGATTGCGCGCTTTCGCCTCATACCGGGTCTCCGGCCAGCCTGCGGGGCGCTCAAGGAAATCGGCGGGGGTGCCGCATAACCAGTCGAAGCTGGCGCCCGGTCCCCTGCAATATCGGCGCATGACCATCAGCGCGTGGCGCAGATAGACCGGATGGTCGGTGCCGAAGCGGAATTCGCCGCCAGGTTTGAGCTTCGCCGCGATCAAGTTCACCGGCCCGTCGTTGATCATCCGCCGCTTGGCGTGGCGCGCTTTGGGCCAGGGATCGGGGTGGAGCAGATAGAGGAATGATAGCGCCCCGTCCGGCACCCGCGCCAGCACCGCGAGCGCATCGCCGTGATGGATGCGGATATTGCCGAGCGGGGGGTGCGTGCCCCCCAATCTCCCTTCGACTCCCCCGTCGATATGGGTCAGCGCCTGGGCGACGCCGTTGAGGAACGGCTCGGCGCCGATGAAGCCGTGATCGGGCAGCATGTCGGCTCGGCCCGCCATATGCTCGCCGCCGCCGAAGCCGATCTCGAAGTGGAGCGGGCGGGCGTCGCCGAACAGCCGCTCGGCGGTCACCGGGCCCTCGGCGGGTACCGCGATCCGCGGCAGCAGCGTCTCGACCAGCCCCTGCTGGCCCTTGCGCAGCGGCTTGCCCTTTGATCGGCCATAGAGCCGGTTGAGCGTGAGGGGGTCGCCGGGTTTGTGCGCGGTCATCGCCGGCCCGCTAGGCAGTACGACCGCGCCTGTCCATGCGAAAACGGCCTGCCCCAGGAGGAGCAGGCCGTCATTCGGGCACTAAACTTGGCAGAATTGGGAGATCAGGCGGCTTCGGCAACCTCTTCCGGATCGCGCAGCACATAGCCGCGGCCCCAGACGGTTTCGATGTAATTGGCGCCGCCGCAGGCATGGGACAGCTTTTTGCGCAGCTTGCAGATGAACACGTCGATGATCTTGAGTTCGGGCTCGTCCATCCCGCCATAAAGGTGGTTGAGGAACATTTCTTTGGTCAGCGTCGTACCCTTGCGGAGCGACAGCAGCTCCAGCATGGCGTATTCCTTGCCGGTCAGATGAACCCGGGCGCTGTCTACTTCGACCGTCTTGGCGTCGAGATTGACCGTCAACTTGCCGGTGCGGATGACCGACTGCGAATGGCCCTTGGAGCGGCGCACCACGGC
>JANONQ010000206.1:0-2384 GCA_031420935.1 Novosphingobium sp.
CCTCGTTCTGGCCCCCGAAGGCCCGCCTGTGCTGCTCGGCGACATCGCCTTGGCCTTCCAGACCTGCGCGCGCGAGGCGGCGGACAAAGCTATCGCCCTTGATGCTCATGCCGCCCATCTCGTCATCCACGGCTTGCTCCACCTTGCGGGGCACGACCACGAACTGACTGTCGAAGGTGCTGCCAAGATGGAGGCGCTGGAGATAAAGGCACTTGCCCTTTTGGGGTTTGTGGACCCATATGGCGATGCAGGACAGGCTGAAGGGGCTTAGATACAGCAATGGCCGACAATGGCCGCGCAGAACGCGGGCGACCGGGCGATCCCGCTGCGGGAGAACCGGACAGTCGGAGCTTGCTATGGCGTGCGCTTTGCAAGCTGTTCGGGACGCGCGATGGCGAACAGTCACTCCGCGCCCAGCTCGAAGAGGCGATCGACGAGCATGAGGACGATGCCGGAGAAACAGCCGGCGTCAGCGGTGACCTCTCGCCGACCGAGCGGCAGATGCTGCGCAATCTCCTGCATTTCAGCGAGCACGATGCCGACGACGTCGCCATTCCGCGCTCCGAGATCATCGCACTGCCGGCCAGCGCCAGCTGGGATGAAGTCGTTGCGGCCTTTGCCGAGCATGGCCACAGCCGCATGCCGGTCCATGCCGAGACGCTGGACGAGGTGATCGGCATGCTGTTGATCAAGGACGTCTTCGCCTATCTTGCCCACGGCACGCCGCCGGACGACTGGAAAGCGCTGATGCGTCAGCCGCTGTTCGTCCCCCAGGCGCGCGGGGCGCTTGACGTTCTGGCCGACATGCGCGCCAGCCGCATCCACCTTGCGGTCGTGGTCGACGAATATTCGGGCACCGACGGTATCATCACCATCGAGGACCTGGTCGAGGAAATCGTCGGCGATATCGAGGACGAGCACGACGATGAACCTGAAGAGCTGATCGTGTCGCTGGAAGGCGGGATGTGGGACGCCGACGCCCGCGCCAAACTCGACGATGTCGCCGAGAAGATCGATCCGCGCCTGGCCCACGTTACGGAATCGGTCGATACGCTGGGCGGGCTGGCGTTCGTGCTGGCCGGGCAGGTTCCCCCGATCGGCGCCATTCTAACGCACGATAGCGGCTGGCGCATCGAGATTACCGAAGGTAACGAGCGCCGCGTCACCCGGCTGCGCCTGCATCCGCCCGTTTCCGAACTACCGAGCGAAGTCTGATCCTTGTCCACCCGCCGCCTGCCTCCTCTGCGCGCCCTCGAAGCGTTTATACGGACCGTCCGGCTCGGCTCGGCCAAGGCGGCGGCCAATGAGCTTGGGCTCAGCCCCTCGGCCCTGTCACGGCGGGTGAGCGCGCTGGAGGAATTTACCGGCAAGCGGCTGTTCACCCGGCAACACCAGGCGATGAAGCTGACCGACGAAGGCCAGGCGTTCTACGACGCGGTCGAGCCCAGGCTTGAGGATCTGGCGCTGGCTGTCGAATCGCAGGTAGAGAGCGATGCGGTGCTGCGGCTGCACCTCGGCGTGCCGTCGCTGTTCGGTGAGCAGCGCCTGTTCCCGCGCCTGCTCGAACTGCGCCAGCTGCACCCGCGGCTGCATATCGATATCGAGACCGGCCGCAATCTTGGCGAGCGGGTTGGCGACACGCTTGATGCCGCGATCATCTTGTCGCGCGAGCCGGAACCCTCCTTTCATTCTCTGCGGCTCGACCGTAACCGCGTCTACGCTTTCACTTCGCAACAACTTGCCGCCGAAATCGGACCGGAGCCCGATGGAACGGCGCTGGCGAAGCAGACCTTCCTGGTCCACAACGACCTGCCCGACAGCTTCGACGCCTGGAAGGCCGCGATGAACCTCGCTCAGCTCCAGCCCGCGGCGATTGACCACTTCGATTCCGGCCAGCTGATACTCGAAGCCGCCGCCCAGGGCCTCGGTATCGCCATCATGCACGCCGATCATTTCGAGCGCGCCCGTGACGAGCGCCTGGCCCGGCTGTTCAACGCTGAGGTCGAAAGCCCCTACAGCTACTGGTTCATCTGCCGCCCGCGCGACCTGGCAAGTCGCCCGGTGCGAATTTTCCACGAATGGGTGCTGAAGGCGGGGTTGTAGGGCGGTGTTGGCGCGCAGAAACCCGGACGGAAATTCGGTCCGGGATGCGGGAGGGAGGGATTCGCCCTCCCTCCCCGTTAATCTCAGCTCACCGCCGCTTTGGCAATCTTCCCCGGCTCACGCGGCGGCTCGCCCTTGGGCAGGGCATCGACGTGCTCCATGCCGCTCTCGACGACGCCCCAGACGGTGTACTGCTTGTCGAGAAAGTTGGCGTTGTCCAGACAGATGAAGAACTGGCTGTTGGCGCTGTTGGGCGCGCTGGTGCGGGCCATCGAGCAGAC
>JANONQ010000207.1:0-2812 GCA_031420935.1 Novosphingobium sp.
CCTCTCGCGCTTCCTGGAGTGGAAGCCGTGATCGTCTTCCCCGCCATCGATCTCAAGTCCGGCCAGGTCGTCCGCCTCGCCGAGGGCGATATGGCACGCGCCACGGTCTATGGCGACGACCCCGCCGCGCAGGCGGTGCTGTTCGCCGAGGCCGGGGCGCAGTACCTTCATGTCGTCGATCTCGACGGCTCGTTCGCCGGCCGGGCGGAAAACCGCGAGGCGGTCGAGGCCATCCTCAAGGCCTTTTCCGGTCACGTCCAGCTCGGCGGCGGTATCCGCGACGCCAAAGCGGTCGACGGCTGGTTCGATCTCGGCGTCAGCCGCGTGGTCATGGGCACCGCTGCGCTGAAGAACCCGGACTTCGTCAAGGACATGGCGCGGGCATACCCCGGCGGCATCGTCGTCGCGGTGGATGCCAAGGATGGCATGGTGGCGACTGAAGGCTGGGCGGTCGTCTCGGACGTTTCCATCACCGACATGGCCCGCCGCTTCGAGGATGCCGGCGTCGCCAGCCTGCTGTTCACCGACATCGGCCGCGACGGCATGCTCAAAGGCTGCAATATCGAGGCCACCGTTGATCTCGCCCGCCGCACCGACCTGCCGGTAATCGCGAGCGGCGGGGTCAAGGGGCTGGATGACATCCGCATGCTTTCGCTCTATGCCAATGACGGGATCGAGGGCGTTATAACGGGGCGGGCGCTTTATGACGGGCGGCTGGATCTGGCGGCAGCAATTGCGATGGCGGAGCGGGGCTAAGTCAATGCGTGGCCCCTTCGGCGAAGCTCAGGACATGCTTCGACAAGCTCAGGCTGAGCGGGCCTTTTTTAGGGTTTGCACACAGCACCCGCTCATGCTGAGCTTGTCGAAGCACACGCGCGCACATTTGCCCAAGGCGCCCGTTCCATGACCGTCCGCATCCGCGTCATCCCCTGCCTCGACGTCGCCAACGGCCGGGTGGTCAAGGGCGTGAACTTCGTCGATTTGAAAGACGCCGGCGACCCGGTCGAACAGGCCCGCGCCTATGACCTGGCCGGCGCCGATGAACTGTGCTTCCTCGACATCACCGCCAGCGTTGAGGCGCGCGGCACCTTGCTCGACATCGTCACCCGCACGGCGGAAGTCTGCTTCATGCCGCTCACCGTTGGCGGCGGGGTGCGCAGCGTCGAGGATGCCCGCGCGCTGCTGCTGGCCGGCGCCGACAAGATCGCGGTCAATTCCGCCGCCGTCGCCCGGCCCGAAGTGGTCGCCGAGATCGCCGCAAAATTTGGCAGCCAATGCGTCGTCGCCTCTGTCGATGCGCGGCGGAGAAAAAATCCCGCTCGTCCTGAGCTTGTCGAAGGATGGGAAATCTTCACCCACGGCGGCCGCAAGGCAACCGGGATCGACGCCGTCGCTCATGCGGTCAAGCTGGCGCAGCTTGGCGCGGGCGAACTGCTGGTCACCTCAATGAACGGCGACGGCACCCAGGGCGGCTACGATCTCGAACTGACCCGCGCCATTGCCGACGCGGTCAGCGTGCCGGTGATCGCCAGCGGCGGGGTCGGCACGCTCGACCATCTCGTCGCCGGAGTGACACTGGGCCACGCCAGCGCCGTCCGTGCCGCCTCGATCTTCCACTTCGGCACCTATTCGATTGCCGAGGCGCATGCCGCGCTGCGCGCCGCCGGGCTGCCCGCGCGGGGCTAAATTTGTCGCTTTCTTTTACATTTGGCCGCGAAGCGGCACGGGCGTTTACTATCGCGAGGCCGATCTCCTCTGCCTATCGGTGCGGTGGCACGGCATTTGCGTGAACGATTTCACGTCCGGAGTGTCTGTAGCCAGAACCTGGCCGGATCGTGACGCGCGCACGCGCGAGCTGGCCTTGGGGAACCCCCCGCTCGGCCAGCGACGCGATTGCGCCGCCCGAATCGGAGATGCCCGCTCTGCTGGTGCGGATGGTCTCCCGGGCTAGCGATTCGACCCGCAGCTGGCGAAAGGACAAAGGGACCTAGTACCGTTTGCGGTCTTGGGGGCACTCCCTGCCCTGCCGCACACGGACACTGAAGGGGCGTCCGCACTACGCTGGGCGCCCCTTTTTTCGTTTCCGTCACGCAAGCTTGACCCGGCACGATTGCCGCCGCATTGGCAAGCATCATGGCCTTGGACAGCACTCTCGCACGCCTGGAAGCGGTGATCGCCGAGCGGCGCGGCGGCGACCCGGCGGCAAGCTATGTCGCCAAACTCAACGCTCGCGGACTGCCCACAATTGCCCGCAAGCTGGGTGAGGAGGCGACCGAAGCCGTCGTCGCCGCGCTAACCGGCAACCGCGAGGAACTGATCGGCGAAGCGGCGGATGTGCTGTTCCACCTCATGGTCCTACTCGGCGCGAAAGACGTGCCACTTGCCGAAGTGCTGGCCGAACTCGACCGGCGCGAGGGGACTTCGGGAATTGCCGAAAAAGCCGCCAGACCACAGGCTGGAACAGACTGATGCCGATCGATTCCCAGTTACCCTATGACGACAACAACATCTTCGCCCGCATCCTGCGCGGGGAATTGCCGTGCAACAAGGTCTACGAAGACGATTGGAGCATCGCCTTCCATGACATCCGCCCGCAGGCACCGGTGCATGTGCTGGTCGTGCCCAAGGGACGCTATGTCGGCTGGGACGATTTCACCGCCACTGCCCCGGACACCGAGATTGCCGGCTTCACCCGCGCGATCGGTGAGGTTACCCGGCAGCTGGGCCTGGCCGATCCCGGCTATCGGCTGATGGTCAACATGGGCCGCGACGGTCACCAGGAAGTGCCGCATCTGCATGTCCACATCTTCGG
>JANONQ010000208.1:0-1835 GCA_031420935.1 Novosphingobium sp.
CCGCCCGTCGACGTTGAAGACGACGTCGATACACCGCCCGTCGAAGTCGATATTCCGCCGGTAGTGGTCGAACTGGCGATGCCCCCCGTCGAAGTCGATACCCCGCCAGTGGTGGTCGAGCTGGTGATGCCGCCGCTCGACGTCGATGTCGAGCCGCCCGAACTGGAGGTCGAGCCCCCGGACGTCGAACTGGAGCCGGTGCTGGTCGAGGAAACGACGACATTGCCGCCGCCGCTGCTTCCGCCACCGAAGAACCCGCCAAAGAAGCCGCCGCCAAAGCCGCCGCTCGATCCGCCGCCGATGACGACGGCGGTACCGCCGCCCGACGAGCTGACCGGTTGCGGTGGCAGCGGCGGCAGATAGGGCATCGGCAAGGGCGCCGTCACCAGTGCGGGCGGCTGGCAGCAGACCGCGCGCTGGACGATCCGGCGAACCCGCCTGACCTGTCGTGGCACCGAGCGTTCAGCCCGGCGCACTACCGGCTGGCGCGGCTGCGCCTTGGCGCGCTTCACGTGCTTGACGTACTGGACCTGCTTCGCCGGCTTTTCGGCGACATGGACGGCGCCGCCGCCAACCAGCGCTCCGCCCACCGCAAGGGCGGACAATTTCGCCAGGGCCATCCGAACCGACATAAGCGTTGCTCTCTTCTCGTTGCGCAGGGCGGCGCCTCGCAAGGGGCAGCCACTGATCGGCACATATCTGTGCCACAAGAAACGCAGAGACTGGTTAAGGCGACAATGGCTTTAACCGCGTTTGGGGCGTGCCGATTTGGGATTTTGGTCGCTGGCACCATGGTTGGCAGCGAACTGTCCCGCTATGGAACGGATTGCCGCCGCATCATGAAGCGATAGGGGCGGGTACTACGCGGACTCGTCGGCCCCGGGCTCGAACAGCCCTGCCTGGGTGCCGGTTGGCGGCGCGAGATCGAGGTGGCGCCAGGCGGCATCGTTCAGGCAGCGCCCGCGGGCGGTACGCGCGACCAGCCCAAGCTGGATGAGATAGGGCTCGATCACTTCCTCGATCGTGTCGCGCGGCTCGGACAGGCCCGCTGCCAGAGTTTCGACGCCAACCGGGCCGCCCTTGTAGATATCCGCGATCATCCGGAGATAGCGCCGGTCCATCGCATCGAGGCCGAGGCTGTCGACTTCCAGCCGGGTCAGCGCATCGTCGGCAACCGGCCGGGTGACGGTGGCGTCGCCGGCGACATGGGCAAAGTCGCGCACCCGCCGCAGCAGCCGCCCGGCAACCCGGGGCGTGCCGCGCGCGCGCCGGGCAATCTCGCGCGCGCCGTCCCGTTCCATGCCGATGCCGAGCAGCCGGGCACCGCGGGTCACCACGCTTTCCAGCTCGTCGACCGAGTAGAAATTGAGCCGCACCGGAATGCCGAAGCGGTCGCGCAGCGGGGTGGTCAGCAGGCCCTGCCGGGTGGTCGCGCCGATCAGGGTGAAAGCCGGCAGGTCGATCCGCACCGACCGCGCCGACGGCCCCTCGCCGATGATCAGATCAAGCGCGCGATCCTCCATCGCCGGGTAAAGGATCTCCTCGATCACCGGATTAAGCCGGTGAATCTCGTCGATGAACAGGACATCGCCCTCTTCAAGATTGGTCAGCAGCGCAGCGAGATCGCCCGCTTTGGCGATGACCGGGCCGCTAGTGGCGCGAAACCCGACGCCCAACTCGCGTGCGACGATCTGGGCGAGCGTGGTCTTGCCGAGGCCCGGCGGCCCGAAAAACAGCACATGATCCATCGCCTCGCGCCGCGATTTGGCGCTCTCGATGAAGACCGAGAGGTTGTCCTTAGCTGCCGCCTGCCCGACGAATTCGGCGAGGGTTTT
>JANONQ010000209.1:0-3612 GCA_031420935.1 Novosphingobium sp.
ATGCCCCGTTCCAAGCATCTACAAGGATGTCATTGCCAGCGCCGCCAAACAGACGGTCCAGGCCAGCGCCCCCCGTCAAGCTGTCATTGCCGTCTCCGCCATACAGATCATCCGGTCCCCGTCCGCCGGTGATGGTATCATTACCGGCACCGCCTTGCAGAATGAACCCACTGTCGATCTGATGATCGGAGTATGGTGTGACCCCCCCGTTCAGTGTCACCCCGGTTTCACCCACAAAAATGGTGTCTTGGTTCCGGGTCCCCTTTATTGTCACCTTTGGTGAGTGGGCCATCGTGAACCTCCTGTGTCAGAAACCAGCAAGCCTACTCTGGTTTTCATCATGATTCCACAAAAATCACTCGGCTCGTCTGATCTGCCCCCTTCCGGGTTGTGAATCAGCACCGAACCGGTACCCCCCGCCAGGATTAAGTATACTGCTGATTTATATAGCTGAATTGGCTGACGAGAGGGGCCCGATAGGCCCCAGCCGGGACCTTTGCGAAGTCCCCGTTTATCTCTTGAGTTCATTGCCTTAGTACGGTTTTAGTGGGGGTCCCACCCGGTGCTGATTTACAAGCGGATTCGCAACCGCGCGATGCGCTGCTCCCCTTGGCCGAGCTATTGCTCGCGGAATGCGCGCCACATGGTTTCGGTCAGCGGCTCGAACGCATATTGCAGCGCGGTTCGCTTCTTGAGCGGGATCAGCACTTCGGCCGGAGCGCCCGCGCGCAGCCTGAAATCGCGCCCGCGGACGCGCTTGATCAGCGCGATCTGGCTTGCCGGGACGCGGATGTCGGCGGTGTAGAAGGCGATCCCGGTCTTGTCGTCGACGACGGCGTCGGCGCTGAGGCGGATCAGCGTCCCGTGGAGCGTTGGCAGCGCCCGATCGTGGAGCCCCGAGAAGCGCACCTGCGCTTCCTGGCCGATGGCGAGGTCGTCGGCATCGGGGGTGGCGATGCGCGCGCCGATCAACAGGTCGGCTCGGGCCGGAACAATCTCCATCAGCGTCTGGCCGGGCGCGATCACTCCACCGACGGTGGCGATGCTCAGGGACATCAATGTGCCGGAAGTCGGCGAGCGGATCTGCAATCGATCGAGCTGGTCGCGCGCGGCGCGATATTTGGGCGCGACCTCCCCGAGCGAGAATTCGACGTCGCGCAGCTCTGCCGAGGCGCGCTCGCGATAGGCTTTCTCGGCCTCGATCTGGCGCAGGCGGTTGGCGCCGGCCTCGGCGCGAGCCCCTGCGACGCTCGATTGATATTGGCCGCGCTGTCCCTGGAGATCGGCCTGGGCGCGCTCGAGCGCGCGGATCCTGGTCATCGAAACGAAGCCCTTCGCCGCGACATCCTTGAGGATGGCCAGCTCGGCTTCGATCAGCCGCTCCTGCTCGGACGCCGAGACCATCTGGTAGCCGAAGCCGACGGCGCCTTCGAGCGCCTGCGCCGCTTGCTGACCGAGCACGCGATGTTGCGCCGAGAGCAAGGAGCGGCGCGCGGCGAATTCGCTTTGCTGGATGCGCATCTCGGCGGCAATCGCGGGATCGGCGCGATTGGCCCATTCGGCCGGCCAGCGAATTGCCGCGGCGCCGCTCTGCTCGGCCTGCAAGCGCGCGCGCTGCGCCTGGCGGCTGGCGAGTTGCGAGCCGAGCGCTCGCTCTTGCGCGCGGACCCCGGCGTCGGCCAGTTCGATTAGCACCTGCCCTTGCGCAACCCGCTGGCCTTCCTTGACGTGAATCGCCGAAACCACTCCGCCGTCACGGTGCTGGACGATCTGGCGCTGGCCCGAGACCACCAGCTGGCCTTGCGCAAAGGCCGCCGAATCCATCGGCGCGAACGCCGCCCAGCCGAGGAATAGGACGAAGAACAGCCCAGCGACGATCAGCCCGAAGCGGATATCGCGGTCGGGCGCGTCGATCTGTCCATCCTCGGTGCGGCCCGGCAGACCACTACGCCAGGATTGCAGCGCGGCATCGTTTGCCACCTCGGCCGATCCGGTCATTGGACTGCCCCGGCGCGAACCGGGCGCGACGTCGATTGCGGATCGCCGCCGCCCTTGATCCGGGCGATGATCTCGTCGCGTCCGCCGAACGCCTCGAGCCGGCCGTCGCGGAGCACCATGATCTTGTCTACCGCGGCCAATATGCCCATGCGGTGAGCAACCACGATCACCGCGGCTTGACGCTCGCGCAGTTCCCTGAGGGTGTCCACCAGCTCGCTTTCGCCATCGGCATCGAGATGGGCGTTGGGCTCGTCGAGGAGGATGATCGGCGGCTCGCCGTACAGCGCGCGGGCGAAACCGATGCGCTGCGCCTGGCCAGCCGAAAGGCCGCGTCCGGCCCAGCCCAGCGCAGTGTCGTAGCCGCGCGGCAGGCGCAGGACCATATCGTGAATCCGCGCCGCCCGGGCCGCGGCGACGACTCGCTCGTCGATCGCCGGAACAGCCTCGCCGTCATCGGACTGGGCGCTTTCGAAGCGTGCGATATTGTCCTTGACCGTCCCGGCGAACAGCCCGACGTCCTGGGGCAGATAGCCGATGAACCGCGCCAGTCGCTCGGGGTCCCAGTCGAGCATGCTCGCCCCGTCGATGCGGATCGTGCCGCGATCGGGCTGGCCGGCACCGGCGAGCATCCGTAGCAGCGTCGACTTGCCCGCTCCGCTGGGACCGACCACGGCGATGATCTCGCCCGGTTCGACGGTAAAGCTGACGCCGGTCAGCAACGCGCCGTCGCCGGACGGATTGAGCACGCCGAGTTGCTCGACCGCGAGCCGGCCGAGCGGCGCCGGCAGGCGGGTCGGGGTTTGGTCGAGCGCGCGCGTTTCGAGCAGCTGGTTGAGCGTCGCATAGGCGCTGCGCGCCTGGGTCACCGTGCGCCACGACGAGAGCAGTTGCTCAATCGGCTGGAGCGCGCGACCGGCAAGGAACGAAGCGGCGAAGATCGCCCCGGCGCTGATCAGATTATGGACCGCCAGCCAAGCGCCAAGCCCGAGCGCGAGCGATTGCAGCGACAATCGCAGGAACTTGCTCGCGGTGACATGGCGGCTGGCGTTGAAGTTGGCGCCGGTCTGCATCGCCGCCATCGCCTCGCGCTCGGCGAGATGGCGGCGGACCATCGCCCGGCGCATGCCCAGGGCGCGGACCACCTCGGCCCCGGTCAGGACCTGCTCCTGGCTGGCATAGGCGCGCGACGCCGCTTCGTGGGCGAGGCGCAGCGGCTCGGCGGTGCTGGTCTCGTTGCGCCAGGCGATAAACCCCAGGATGATCCCCCCGGCCAGTACGAGCAGGCCGATCGCGGGGTGGATGAGAAAGCAGACGAGGATGTAGATCGGCGACCACGGCGCGTCGAACAACGCCAGCACCGCCGGCCCGGTCAGTGCCGCACGCAGCGTGTCGAACTCGCGCATGACCTGCTTGCCGACGGTGTCGAGGGTCTTGCCGCGCTGGCCCAGCGCGGTGTCGAGCAACAGCCCGGCAAGCTCGCGATCGAGCCGCACCCCGGCGCGCATCAGCAGCCGCGAGCGCACCAGGTCGAGCAGCGCCAGCGTCACCAACCCGAACAGCAGCACCAGCGTCAGGAACAACAGGGTCAGCGTCCCGCCGGTCGGCACCACCCGG
>JANONQ010000210.1:0-14879 GCA_031420935.1 Novosphingobium sp.
GCGAGCGCGTTGAAACCCGCGATCGATGTCGCGCCGAGCGACAGGAGACCCATGCCGAATTTGCCGGCCAGCAGCGATCCGGTCGGCGAAACCTGGCTCGCCACCGCCATCTCGATGCCTTCTTCCTTATACGACAGGAAATGCAGCCTTGCGTCCTGCAGCGTGAACCAGTCAGATTTGTGCGTCACCGTTTCGCCGTTCAGCAGACGTATAATCGGGTCGATCGATTCCTCCAGCAAATCGCGCACGCGCGCCGTTTCTATTCCCATCATATGCGCATCGGACGGCAACGATCCCGGGCCCATGCCGAACATCAACCGGCCGCGCGTGATATGATCGAGATTGCGGATACGCTCTGCCACCATATAGGGGTGGTGATAGGGCGTTGAGACGACGCCGGTGCCGAACTTGATGAATTTGGTGCGCTGTGCGGCTGCGGCGATGAACAGTTCGGGGCTGCCGTGGATTTCCCAACCGCCCGAATGGTGCTCGCCGATCCAGGCTTCGTCGTAACCGAGCTCGTCGAGCAGCTCCATCATCTCGAGATCGCGGTGGATGGCCAGCGTGGGATCCTCGTTGGTCGGATGCATCGGCGGCATGAACACGCCGAAACGAATGCGCGAGCGGGGCTCAAGCCGCGCTTCACCGGGTAATGTCATCGCCTGCCTTCCTGTCATGTTCTGTGCGGTAGTATCGGCTGGATCAGCCATAGGGTTTGCCAAAGGGTGGCGGCGCCGTCTCGCTCAGCGAGAACCACACGCTCTTGGTCTGGAGATATTCGCGGATCGCATCGACGCCGTTCTCGCGGCCGAGTCCGCTATGCTTGTAGCCCCCAAACGGCGACATGTAGCTGACCACGCGGTATGAATTGACATAGACCGAGCCCGCCTGAAGCCGATGCGCCACCCGGATCGCGGTGCGCATATTTTCGGTCCAGACGCCTGCACCAAGACCGTAAGCACTGTCATTGGCGATGCGGATCGCCTCTTCCTCGTCCTTGAAGCGAATGACGCTCATAATGGGGCCGAAAATCTCCTCGCGCGCCACGCGCATCGAATTGTCGACATCGCCGAGAATGGTCGGCTCGATGAAGTAGCCGTTTTCCAGTCCAGGTCGCCGCGAGGCCGCGCCGCCGAGCAGGACGCGGGCCCCTTCCTCGCGGGCGATATCGAGATAGCTCATCACCTTGTCGAAATGCTGGCGGCAGCCCATCGGCCCCATTTCCGTCGCGGGGTCGGCCGGATCACCAAGCCGCGCCGCCGATGTGTGCGCGATCAGCTTCTCGACGAACGCATCGTAAATGCTGTCCTGCACCAGCACGCGCGAACACGCGATGCACGCCTGGCCCGAGGTATTGAACATACCGAGCACGCTGCCTTTGGCCGCGTTGTCCAAATTGGCGTCCTCGAACACGATGTTGGGCGATTTACCGCCGAGTTCGAGCGTGACGGGTTTAAAGTCGCGCGCCGCGGCTTGATAGATCGCACGACCGGCAAGATCGCCGCCGGTGAAGGCGATCTTACGCACCTTGGGGTGGGTGACAAGCGGCTCGCCAACCTCGGCGCCGGTGCCGGTCACGACATTGACGACGCCCTTGGGGAAGCCGGCCTCGGCGAACAAGGCGGCGAGTTCCAGCGTGCCGACCGAAGCCACCTCATGCGGCTTCAGCACAAAGGTGTTTCCTGCGGCCAGGCCCGGGGCCAGCTTCCACACCACCAGCAGCAGCGGGCTGTTCCACGGCGTGATCGCCGCAACCACGCCATAGGGCTCATGCCGCGTATAGTTGAAATAGTCCGCCTTCTCGAGCGGCGGCACGGCACCCTCGACCTTGTCCGCGAGGCCTGCAAAGTAGCGGAAATAATCGGCGAGATAGAGCACGATGCCGCGCATATCCGAGAGCGTGCGGCCGTTGTCGTTCGTTTCCATCAGCGCAAGGCGGTCGACATTGGCTTCCATCAGATCGCCCATGCGCCACAACAGTTTGCCCCGCGCGGATGCGCTCAGCTTGCTCCACGGCCCCTCTTCGAACGCAGCGGACGCTGCCTGCACGGCGCGGTCGACATCCTCGGCACCGCTCCGCGCGATCGTCGCCCAGGGCTTGCGGGAATAAGGGTTTTCGGTCTCGATTTCCTGCCCGCCGACCGGTGGAACCCACTCCCCGTCAATGTAATTCAGATAACGATTCATCGCAAATTCCGACGTTTGATGTCTTCGGTGTGCCAGCGCCCAACGCCACCGGCGGTAGCACCCTGTCCAACCGCTACGTACCACGTGCTATGTGGGCAAGCAGATTTATCGCATTAATTAATCCAGTAAGCAGCATAGTTAGAGTGTCCGCCACCCCGTCGTTCCTCCGAGCGCGATCTTGAGTCCCTATCCCAGTCACCCGAATCGGGCCGGGTTCGACCTGGTTGCCGCGCATCCGCTCCCCGCATTGAAGCGTTGGGCGAAGGCCTTAAACCGTCGAAAGAGCTTCAAGGCGTTGCCCGGCATGATCGCCGTGTCATACCACCGGCTTTGGAATACCGAGATTCTCGCGCAGCGTGGCGCCTTCATAGCCCTTGCGGAATAAACCGCGGCGGCGCAGCTCGGGCACGACCAACCGAACAAAATCGTCATAGGCGCCCGGCACGTGGCTGGCGGCTATCACGAACCCGTCACAGGCGGTGTCAAACCACTCCTCCATCTGGTCCGCAACCTGCTTGGGCGAGCCCATGAAGACAGGAAATTCGTCCAGCGTACCGCGCCGGGTGAACTCGACAAAATCACGTGGGGAAGGGTTGGCGCGGCCACTCATCGTGACAACGCGGTCGCGAAACGCCTGGATGCCGGAAATTCCGTCCATTTCTTCGGTGGTGAATGGCTCGTCATAACCCTTCGTCGCAAAGTCGAAGTTGAGCACTTCCGATAACAGGACCAGGCCGTCGATCGGCTTGACCAGCTGGTCGATCACCGCGCGGCGGTCCTCAGCCTGCGCCTGTGTCTCGCCAACCACCGTATAGACCGCGGGTGTGATCCGCACCTCATCGCGCCGCCGGCCCTGCTTTTCCAGTTCGGCCTTGAACTCGGCATAGGCTTTCTGGCCGACCTTCAGATTGGGATAGATAACGAAGACGAGATCGCCCCATTTCGCCGCGAACTGCCGTCCGCGCCCGCTCTGGCCCGCCTGGATCAGGATCGGCTCGCCCTGAGGCGAGCGCGGCACAGTGAAGGGCCCGCGCGAGTTGAACCATGCGCCCTTGTGCTCGAGGCGGCGCACCCGCTCGGGGTCGGCGAACAGCCCGCCCTGGTCGAGGATCAGCGCATCGTCGTCCCAGCCGCGCCAATGGCCCTGCACAACGCTGAGAAACTCTTCCGCGCGATCATAGCGAAGGTCATGCTCGAGCACCTCGCGCGCTCCCATATTGGCGGCTTCCGAGCTATTCAGCGAGGTCACGACATTCCACGCTGCGCGGCCTTTGGTCAGCTGGTCGAGCGTCGCAAAGATGCGTGCGACATGAAACGGTTCGTAATAGGTCGTCGAATAGGTGACGCCGACCCCGAGGCGCTCAGTCGCGTTGCCAAGTGTCATCGCGCACAGCATCGGATCAAGCTTCACCGCGCGGATACCCTCGCGCATCGTTACCTTGAAATCGTCGGCATAGACATCCGGGATGGCCAGGCGATCGTCAAAAAAGGCGAGATGAAACGCGCCTTCCTCCAGTGTCCGCCCGATCCGCCGGTAGTAATCCGGCGACAGAAAATCCTGCGCTGCCGCCGGATGCCGCCACGAAGCGGGAAAGTTCGAGCAATTCTGCGCCTGCAGGAATGCGACAAGCGCCATCTGGCGATTGGTGGTCATTGTCAGGTCTCCGTCATGCCATCCTCAGATGATCTGGCGCTGTTTGAGGTCGGCAAGTGTTGCGGCGTCGATGCCAAGCAGACCGCCCAGAATTTCGCCATTCGCATTGCCCAGTTCCGGCCCGGCGGTGCGCAATTCCGACGGGGTGCGTGACATCCGCGGCAACGGCGCCGGAACGACAAGCCGGCCGGCCCGGGGATCGTCGATCGTGTGCAGGTTTTCGCGCGCGGCATATTGCGGGTTCTGGAATATGTCAGCGATGTTCAGGAGCTTGGATACGGGCGCATCGTTCGCCTCACACGCCGCGAGCAGCGCATCGACGTCGAGGCTGCGGGCCCAGTCTGCCACGATCGCATTGACCTGGGTCCGGTGCTCGTTGCGCTGCCGCGTGCTGGCATAGCGCGGATCCGCCACAAGCTCGGGGCGTCCCATCGCCTTGCACAACCGTTCCCACATCCGCTCGTTCGAACAGGCTAATGCGACCCAGGCGCCGTCGCGGGTCTCGTAATGGCTGTGCGGGACGACATTGACGGTATCTGGACCCATGCGCTCGCGTTGATAGCCGAACTTGTCATAGGCAGGCGCGAGCTCGTCGAGCACGCGAAAGATCGATTCATAAAGCGCTATGTCGATCGACTGCCCTTCGCCCGTGCGTTCTGCGTGGCGCAGCGCGATCAACACCCCGACGGCGCCGAACAAACCCGACATATAGTCGGCCAGCGACGTCGATCCCGGTACCACCGGCGGCCGGCCGGGTTCGCCGGCCAGATACGCCAGTCCGCTAAACGCATGCGCGATGCGGGCGAAGCCAGGCTTGTCGCTCATCGGCCCGGTCTGGCCATAGGCGCTGACCTGCAGCATCACCAGCCGCGGGTTGATCGCGCTGAGCGATTCAAAGCCTAATCCCCATTTCTCCATGGTACCGGGGCGGAAATTCTCCAGCACTACATCCGACTTCGCCACCAATTGCCGGAACAGATCGGCGCCCTCCGGCGTCCGCAGATCGAGCGTGACCGACTTCTTGTTACGCGCCTCGCTGAGCCAGACCAACGTGTCGCCGGTCTCGGTCATCGTGCCGAAGCGACGCAGCGAATCGCCCTCGCCCGGCTGTTCGATCTTGATCACCTCGGCGCCAAATTCGGCCATGATCGTGCCGCAGAACGGCGCGGCGATGAAGGTGGCGATGTCGAGCACGCGAATATCGGACAATGGTCCGGCCATCACGTATTCTCGAGTCCGGCGATACGCGCCCGGCGCAGGATTTTCTGCGACAGCAACACATGCGCGCGATCGATCAGCACACCCTCCAGCCCGATGGCACCCTTGCCTTCGTCGCTTGCCGCTTCCATCTTCTTGGCGATGTCCCGCGCCCAGTCGATCTGCGCAGCGCTAGGCGTGAAGACCTCATTGGCGATCGCCACTTGGCTGGGATGAATCGCCCATTTTCCCTCGAAGCCAAGAGCGCGCGCGCGGATCGCACTGGCGCGATAGGCGTCGGGATCGCCATAATTGGTGAACGGCCCGTCAATCGGCCTGAGGCCATAAGCGCGGCACGCATTGGCGATCCGCGCCAGCGCGAAATGCCACTGGTCGTTGAAATGACCGGAAACGGCGTATTCCGGATTGGGTGCGCCGAAGACAATATCGAAATTCTCGAGTTCGATCGAATAGTCGCCGACGCCGAAGATGATCCCCTCCAGCCGCGGCGAGGCGGCAGCGATCGCCTCGACATTCGCCAGCCCTTTGGTTGTCTCGATCAGGATTTCGATTCCGAGCGGTCGGTCGCGCGGAACTTCCAGTTCAAGGCCGGTCAGCAGCCGGTCGAGAAAGATTACGTCGCCTGCGGTCTCCACCTTGGGCAGCAGGATCATGTCGAGCCGCGGGCAGCGCGCAACCGCCATGATGTCTCCAATCGACCAGGGAGTGGTCAGGCCGTTAACCCGCACTGAAACCGTCTTGGTTCCCCAGTCGATGTCATTCAGCGCGCGCACAGCGTTGTCGCGCGCTTCGATCCGGCGATGCGGGGCGACTGAATCTTCCAGATCGAGGAACAGCGAGTCGGCGGGCCCGCGCGCGGCCTTTTCGAAGAAGGGCTCCGATGTTGCCGGGACCGCGAGTTCGGAGCGTTGCAGGCGAAATCCGATAATATCGTCGGCCATTGTCAGCTCCTTGCCGCATAAGCCTCGACCATCAGCGATCGGCTAACGCGAAACAATCACGAACTCCGAACATATCTATCGAACTTCTCTATGAATTCACGATCCGCGACGCGGCTATCCTGAGAGTATAGCAGTCAAAGTAATGCCTGCCACAAGCTCATATTGGAGGGCGACGGCGGCTGTCAGTTCCTGACAGCCAATCGCGGGCCGCCAGAAATATTCAGCCCCGGGCCACGACATCCGCCCGCCATTCAGGTTGCGCCAAATCGTACGACATGCTGTTTGGCAAAATCGAAATAGTCGCGATTCCAGCAGAATTCGACCCAGCCGACACCGGATTGCCCATCCATCTCCAGCGTGACGGCGGCTTCATTGAGATAAACCCCGGGGGTCCAACCCAGCTGGGTTTTTGCAAAGGTTTTGCAATTGATCGTGACGCACCGCCCATCGGTGTCGGTCGCCCGCACATCAAATTCCTTCTGCCACATCGTCTCATCATAGGCGATGTCATAGGAGACATCCTTGAGATGCCGCATGATGCCGTCTTTCCAGAGAAACCCGCGGATATGCACGCGGCCGAAGGACTGCATCTCGAAAAAGTGGACCGATGTGTTCGCGGTTATCAAATGCACCCATTTGTAATGCTGGTTCAGACCCCAGACGCGTGGCCCCCAGCTGTGATCGTAGACCAGGAAGCCTTCATGCTTGAAGCTTCGGCCGTCGATGCAAACACTGGCTGATAGCCGCCCATGCTGTTCGGTGCGATCATCACCGTAATATGGCGGAATGCCATCCGGATGCGAGCTGAAGGCATAAGGCGGGTGTAGCGCCTCATACTTCCCTTCAAATTGCACCCGGTCACTTGTCCAGGCAAGATCAAAACGCTTATGCGGCTCGCGCAAGGCCAGGTGGAGTGGCCCCATTTTCCAGTCCCCGAAATCCATGTCGGCCGGGTATTCAGCCTCAAACTCTTCCTCGACTGTTGTTTCCAGCCCGGGCCCGAACAATTTGATACGGGCCTTGCCCGGCCCGCTGGCATGAAGCGAAGGGTAGATGAACCCGGCGATGCGCTCTTCCGGAAAGATCAGCATATGGGCAAGCGCTTCCCGGCCATCAGGCGCCAGCTTGTGCTTGAAGGCGTGATGATCGGGGAATGCGGCGAATTCTGCTGTGATATCAGGCATGGATTTGTCCCTTTTTCAACGCCGCGTCAGGCGCGACAGACGGTTGGAAAGCGTGGTGACGCCAATGACGTCGGTCACATTGCTGAAGCCGACGCGGTCGCCCATCGTCCAGCGATAAAGGCTCTGAAAGGAAATGAAACTGGTATAGGCCGTGTGCCAGGGAGCGGCGGCAATTGCACCGCCCACCATCTCCCACTGGCGCCCCTTGGCATCGGTTATGCGCACGATGCGGTGCATTCCAAGCATGCCGACGCTTTCGGCTTCCACCTCTGCCGCCGTCACGGCGCAGCATTCGCCATCAACGACAGCATAGCCAAACCGGAACGTGGTATAGATCTGCTGCCCATTCACAATGTCGAGCGTGACGACCAGGTGGAAGGCGAGATCGTCGCCAAAGGTCAGGTGCATCCACGAGACGGGAGCGGAATTCCACTCGGCACGCGGACCCCAGCTGCGGTCGAGACCATCGACGCAGGATACATCGAACCGCTGACCATAAAGCTCCAGTTCGCCGGTGATCCGCCCGACCAGGTCATAATGCCCCTTGGTCCAGCTGTCACCCGCACCGGTCGAGGCTTCGGGGTCGCCTGCAAAAACCTCCAGCATCGGATTTTGCGCCGGATCGAGCGGATCGAACGGGTCCATCAGCCCCTTGAAATTGAGGTCGAAGCGGCAAAGCCCATCGGTCCCTTCGTAGCGGAAACGATAATCGCGCGCGCCGTTCGAGCCCTTGACCGACAGCCCGTTGGAAAGGGTGAAATCCGCCATCGTGTCAGGGCATTTCACATGCATTGGCGCGTCGGAATAATCGGCCGTCCAGGCATTGGCGTGGATGCCCTGATGGACATAGATTGAAGACAGGCAGATGCCCGCATTGGGCCGGCACAGGACATAGGCGTTGCCGCTGATCCGCGCTTCCGGCACCGAAAAGATCAGAAACAACGTTTCGGCATGGTCGAATGCAGGGGAATCGGCGTTGTGAAAATGCAGGTCTGCATCGGTAATCATGGGTGGTCCTGTCCCGAGAGGAAGAACTGGCCTGGGGGGATTACCAGTCCGGCTTAGGCAGATTTTCCGGCTGAAGTTCGAACCCGAAGGGCGCGCACCAGAGCCGATTCTGGGCAACCAATGCGCCGCTCTTTTCAAGAATGGCGGCATCAAGCTGCGCCTGGTGCGGCTGGCCGACCGAGGAATGCGACAATGCGGTCACGCCGTCGCGCAAGCTGCGGCTGGCGGTTTCGAAATCCGCAATATCCGCCTCGGGATCGGCCAGCGCGCTTTCCCCTGCTTCGATCGCGCGGGCGAGGCTGTCAGTGCCCGAGATGCGCCCGGCTTCCTTCGCCAGATCGATACAGCTGCGCAATTCCATGCGGTAAAAGCGGCGCGCTTCGGGGAGACGCGTTTTCACGAAGCCGATTGTGGCGATGGATAGCATCAGTTGTTCGACGACATGCTTTTCCGCGCCGCCCAGCGCCGGCGCAACCACTTCTTCCAGCGCGCGCAATATGACCTGCAACTGGACGTCGAAACCCTGGATCACGCGACCACTCCCACATAATATTCGCGCAGGTCTGCGAGCGCAGGATAGCCGACTCCGACAACGAAATTGACGAGGACATCCTGATGCGTGCCCCGGCCGCGTGCTGCCCGCGCCGATGCGGCGAGAGTCAGAATCGCGATCAGGTAACGGTTGTAAATGTTGAAATAGGTGATCCGTGCCGGATCGACCAGCAGGCCGGAGGCCTTTTCATAGGCCGCATAGAGCTCCTGCTCAGCCATCATGCCTGACGCCATCAAGGTTTGTCCGTCTTCGGCCAAATGCGCGAACGACGGCATCGCCGCATAGGTCAGATCCTGATGGCGATCCCCCAGGGTCGCGCCCTCCCAGTCAAGCCATGCGGTGATTTTGCCTTGCTCTTCGTTGAACAGGAAATTGCCGCTTCGATAATCACCGTGCACGATCGACACGTGATCAAGCGGCGGCGCGTTGGCGATCAGCCAGCGGTAGACGATCTCCATGATTGGCTCTTCTTCGATCCGGTCTTCCTCCCAGATACGCCGCAAGGCGTTGACCTGGCGAAGGACCGACGCGTTGGACCCAGGTTCCGCCCGTGCGAAATGCTCCAGACCCTTTGTCTGGGCAATGTCGATGGTGTGGAGCGTTGCGAGGAGATCGACGAACTGCGGGGCAAGCTTTGCGCGCAAGTCCGGCCCGTAATTCTGACCTAGCCCGGACACCTTGCCCGCATCATAAGAGGGCTTGGCCTTACCCGAAGAGAAAGCGTAGATCATCGCGGGATAAGGGAGGAAATCCCCATCGGGATCGACCCAATAGGCGCGCGGCGCGGGGATGATGCCTTCAACCGCCTTGATCACTTCAAACTCGCGCGCGCGGCTGGATTCTGTCACCGAGGCCGCTGGCTCCATCCGCAGCACCAGAGTCTCAGTGCGCAGATCGCCGCCATCCGGCCCGCGCCAGTCGAGATCGAACACCATCTGGAGTTTTGAAGCCCCGCCCGACAACCAGCGGGCATTGGCGATCCTGGCTGGTTCGCCGAGGCGTGCGGTGATCAGCTTTTGCGTGCCATCCGCCAGCTGCTCAACCGTGACACCCTGATAGCCCTTGCCTTCCCGCCGCCGGTCCATCTTGCGGGTCAGGATCTTGTCGATCTCCGGTTCGGCAGGGTAGCGGGCGCGGATATTGGCAACGACCGCATCACCGGCCTGCTGCCTCGTGGCCTCGTCAACGATCTCATATTCGCCGGACATTTCCACTCCGTTCAATCATAAAGCGCATCGGCCATACTGAGCGAAAGATAATACTGGCCAACAAAGTCCGCAATGTGGCTGTGCCCGGACCGATCCCCGGACTCCCAGCGCATCAAACACTGATAGCCGGCGCTGGCCGGATTGAAATTATACCAGGGGCCTGCCGCAATTGTCTTGCCATAAGCGTGATAGACATCGCCTTTGTCGTCTTCGAAACGGACCTTGGCACTGGTCACCAGCATGTCCGTGCGGGTTGCGGTCATCTCCGCCGAGAGGAGCGGGCGGCGTTCGCCATTTACCAGCACATAGCCATATTTAAGCGCCCCATAGCGCACTTGCCGCCCCTCAAAGTCCAGATCGAGGACCAAAAACGCGGTCAGGTCCGCACCCAGATCGACATGAATCCAGCTGGCCCCCTTGTTACCCCAGTCATTGCGCGGGCCCCAGCTTTTGTTGACGCCTTCGATGCAATCGACCGCGTAAGTCTTGTCGCGCAGCCGCAGTTGCCCGGTGACGCGGCCCTTGCCTTCCAGATGGCCATTGTTCCAGCCGCTATAGCCTTCGACCTTGCTGCTTGCGGCTTGCGGAACCTGCGCGGGGTCGCGCGCATCGGTAGGCTCGCAGATCGCCGAATAATCCAGCTCCAGCGAGCAGATGCCGTCGCGCGATTGATAGCGCCATTCATGCTCGCGCTCGGAATGGGCCTTGAACGTCAGCCCATTGGCGAGGGTAAAGTCCGAAAAATCATCCGGACAACGCATGTGCATCTGCGAGTCATTGTGATGCAGCTGCCAGGGATGCATGCACATCCCCTGATGGATTTCTATCGAGCTGTGGCAGACGCCAAGGTTCGGCCGCGTAACGACATAGAGGTTTCCGCTAATCGCGCATTCCGGCACCGAAAAGATCACGAAAAGGGTTTCGGTCCACGTATCGTCAGCCAAGTCGCGGTCGTGGAACTTGTAGTCATCAGCGGTAATCATCGGCGACACTCAATCAGGCTGGAGTCGGAGAAAGGCGAACCGGGCCACGTCGGTGACCCGGCTGCCAGGGCATTTGAACTTGTAGCGGGCCTCTATCAGGAATGGACGCGGCTCGCCTGGCACGACAATATTGAGTGCAACCAGGCTCTCCCGACCCTTGCTTGCCTCACGACTCTCATTCTGCGGATTACGTAGCGCAGTCTATCGATAGATCAACGGTTTTTTACGATTACGAGAAATGTTCTAATGCCCCGAATTCGCCGGATTTTCAATTGGATGACGGCAGTCCATACGTTTTGTCCTCCCCGCTAATTTCCAGAATTCGGCGCTTTTAACAGCGCAAGCCGATCACACCGAATAGGCGTGGCAAGAGGACAATTCATCACCACCATTCATGCGGCGCGTGAATCGGGCCAGGAGGGGAACAGGCAATGAGCGCGTCGAATTTGCAGCCAGCCACATTCTTCCGGAAAAATCAGACAATGCCCGCTGCCAAGCGATTTTGAACGCAGGACGGGCAAATTTCTCAACCGGCGGAATGTGTCGCACAGCGGTGTAACCGACACGTTGAGAAGAAAGTTTGGTCAGAAGAGGACTCGAAGTATTCATTTAAACAGCTGTTATATATCGTCTTATTGTATAGCTGTTTCGAAAAGGCCCCGAAAAAGGCCCCCAGAAAGGCCCCCAAATTTCTCCGGTTGTCGGCGGACTTTGACGAATAGAAAAATGGTGCCAGAAGAGGACTCGATTTTACCAGATAAGATATTGTAATCACGATGGTATCTTGATGTGAACTTTGGTGAGGCCCCAGTTGAGGCCCCAGGACCATGGTTGATAGGAAGGTTCGAGTCCTGCGGCACCAAAAAATGGCGATTTTGCGTGGGTGAGCTGGTGCCACAGGGGCGATTCGCGCGCGATTCGGGTTTTGTCCGTGGGGGCCTCACCAGTTTAGCGTTGGGGGCCTCATCGTGGGTCCGTTGTGGAGCAAATTCGTTAGTGAACTCCACTCACGTTTGCGATCAACTTGGCAAGTTTGGCCATGAAAAATCGTTCGCCCCATAGGCTAAGCGATTCTGCTTCGGCACTCCGCAAGAACGGTCTGACATCGACTTGCGCGCGCTCCCAATCCACCGAACCGATCTTGTCGGCCAGAGCCGCATCGAGCCATTCGGGCGTGACCGATAATCCCGGATCATCCGACCATGGGCCAAATTGCCGCAGGGCCGCTTCGAGATGGGGCAGGTTCGGAAAGATGCCCTGCGCGACATACCACGAGAAATCGAACCAATCGCGGCCCTTCAGATAATCGCGGCACAGCAGGGCATGCACTTTGAGGGCGAAGTTGGACGCCATGTCCTGATGGCGCACCTCGTAATCGACCGGGAAGTCGAGGAAGGAGTGTTCATCGCCCGAGTGCGCTGGCGGTTCGACATCGATTTCCAGCTTGATCCGAAGCTTGCGGCGCGGATCGCTGCCCGCAAATGACAGGTCGAGCTGATTGGCAATCGAATTGCTCTTGATCACCGCGCGGCGAATCCGCGTATCCATTTTTTCCTTGGCGACAGCTTCAGGCTTCAAGCCATATTCTTCCAACGTGGAGGTCAAGGCCTTGAGGTAAGGCCCCCAATCGAATCCGGGGTCCGGCTGCAAGAGCATGAAATCGAGGTCTTCGGAAAACCGGGGCAGCTTGTGAAGGATACGCAGGCTGGTGCCCCCCTGGAAGACAGCGACATCGAAGAATTTGGCGCGCCAGAGCGCGTAGAGCGCAATATCCTGAATGATTTCCTTGGTCGCGTGTTCCTGCTCGACTTCGCTGGCAGGGTTGTAACGCGCAAGTCGGGCTTTGATGATGTCATTCATCGCCGGAAACCTTCCCTTTTGTGATTCTTCGCTGCGCCTTCAAATCGGCAACTTCCGCTTCGAGCTGCGTCAGAAACGCCAGAAGAGCCTTGTGTTTGTAGACCCGCCGCATGACCATGAATTCCCGCTTGGGCGTATCGACAAGATGCTCCGCGTCAATGCGCAGGTCCGACACGATCCAGTTCATCCCCTGCCATGCGAGTTTCCTGTAGGCGACCAGGTCCATCAAGCCACGCAGCGGCTTGGCGATGAGCATGGTTTGGTTGCCAATGGTGCGCCGTTCGACGCCTTCCAGAAATGCGAGTCTATTGACGGCCAGCGGGTGAAAGGAAAAGCGGCCAAATTTCGGGTGATCGAGCGCAGTGGACTTTCGCCCCGGCGTAACGCTCAGGGTCGTGAATACGGCTTCTGGAATCCAGCCATGATATGCGAGCGCGCTTTCCATCGAGACATAGCTTCCGGCAACCAACGCCTGGGCGAGGTGGAAGGGGTGAACCGGTTGCTTGCGGAATTTGTCGGCGAGGACATAGTGGCCGCGCTTGATCGTCACCAGCGCCCCAGCTTTCACGGCGCGCTTCACCAAGGCATAACGACTGTCATCGCTGCCCCCTAAAATGCGCGCCATTTGCCGCTCGGTCAAAACCCGTTCGGCATATCCGGCATCAATCACATGTTCGATCAGTCGATTCATAAAATTATCGATACGGTCATAAAGTGACAGTTATGAGATTTTTCTGTGAATTTCAAGGTTGGCCGTTTCGTCGAAAGCGGCTGATCGATGTTCGGGAATTTACATTGGCTGGTTCAGAATGGCGAATGACGTTATCAACGGATTGAACGAGTTACCGGAGAAGGAAGGGCTCTCCCCCAATGGCCGACAAGCGAGACTGGCTCATTGAGGAGGCCTTTGCCTACTATTGCGGGGCAGATATCAACACACCGCCAGCAGCGCTGATCGGCCAGAGCGCTGTCGATATGATCGTTGGCGCGGCGAAAAGTTCGAAGCGAAAGTTTCAGATATCCGTCGCGCTAGGTGCCATGTCGGTATCGCTTGTCGCAACGAGCTTTCTGGATTTGTACGGCGGAATTTTCAATGGATTGGCTGCCATCTCGGTCGTCGCGGTGTTCGCGGCAATTGGCCATCTCTATTCCAGGCCACATGAACCGAGCCATCAAGACCTCCTGGGTCTTGACCTGACTCCCGAGCAGGCAAAATCTGTCGCAGCCCTGAAAGAATTCCGGCGACTTTTGGCCGACGGGACGATTCCTGCGCTACCGACATCAGCAACAAGTTCGGCAGACCATGTGCCGCCTGCATTGTTCGCTGCCGATGGCGGCAGACTCCTGATTATCGGAACCGGTGACCGAAGCGCGATAAGGCCGTGGACGAAAAAACCGGTAACGGCAATTCGGGTCGAGTGGGTGCCACAGCGCTATATGCCGATTGGCAATGGCAGTGCGACTGATGCCCCAAGCAGATCGACGAGTTCGGAAACGCACTGTGTGGACGTTTTGGAGGACGTGCCGCCAAATGACATTGCAATCTGGCGCGATGATCTTGTCAGCAAGGCCAGAGGGAGCACCGCCGAGCGACTGAAAAGCATTCTCGATGCCATGTATGTTGTCGCAATCGACAAGGAACGGAACCGCTCTGCCAACGTCATCGATCAGATTCTGTAGCGACTTGACGGTGATGGCGATCACTACAGCCGCGAGGCCATCGACAAGATCCTTCACGGCACAAGATCCTCCAGCGAATACGCCTATATCTTGCGCTATCTGATCGCCCGAAAAGACGGCGATCCCGTTCGGATCGAAATCGCAAAACGCGGTCACCCCGAGGTGCGCTTCGGCGCGGACGAAGTTACTCCGTAAATACGCCGCGAAACGCTTTCGTAGGCATTGAACCGTCCCGATCCTGATCGCTTCAAGGTTAAGCGAAAGGACGCATCGTGGAACATCAGCCGATACCGGGATTGATCAGCAGTAAGCAGATCGGTCAGCTTTTTGGATTGAGCAGAACGTCAATATTCCGGATGACTCGGGACGGAAGACTCCCATCCGCCTATGAGCTTGGAAATGG
>JANONQ010000211.1:0-4800 GCA_031420935.1 Novosphingobium sp.
CCGCGGCGGACGATGTAGATGTCGGTTCCCCCGTCGCCCTCGGCCAGCACAATCTCGCCGGCGCGTTTGGGCTGTACTTCGGCCCCGGAAACCAGTTCGGCGATGTCTTCGGGCGTAAGGCCGGAGCCGAAGATCTGCAACAGCTGGCGCTCGATCGAGATGCGGGTGACCGTGCGCGCCGCACCGGGGGCGGTGGCGATAAGCTTGAGCGCGGCGTTGCGCGACAGCTCGACCACCAAGGTCGGCTCGGCCGCGCGGATCGTCGATCCCCGCCGCCGCCCGGAAATCAGGCCGACCTCGCCGAAGATCGAACCCTGGCCGATCGCCACGGTGCGCGAGGGATCGTCCTTGTCCACCTCCACCGCGACCGATCCCTCGGCAATAGCGAACAGCGAGGAACCGGGATCGTTGCGCCGGAAGACGACGTCACCCGCAGCGAACTGGCGGATTTCGCTGTCGAGCAACAGCTCGCGCAATTGCAGGGTGGAGAGCTCGCTGAAAATTTCAATCCTGCCGCCCAGCAGTTCCAGCCATTGATCGACGGTCCGCTGGCCGGGCAGCGGGGCGAACATGGCGGCGAGGATCGGCTCGTCCGCTGGCCGCAGCGCGGTATTGCCATTGATGAATTCGACCGCGTCATAGCCCTGGTTCATGCAGTGCTTGATCAGGGGATAGCCGGCCAGGGCGCCGATCACGTGGATACCGGGCCGGCTCGTCTCGAACACCGGTGACAGCACCGGGAAGGCCTCGCGCTCGGCGCTGGTGAAGGCGATCCCGCAGGCTTCGATAAAGGCGCGCGGCGCGGCGGAGCCCATGCGGGCGATGATCCGGTCGCAGCGGATGGTTTCCTGCCCGTCGCGCGTATCGAGCACCAGCTCGCCGGGGCGAATCTCGGCTGGCGAGGTCTCGGTGCGGATGGTGATGCGCCCGGCCTCGGCTGCCTCGGTCAGCAGCTTGACATTGACCGGTTTGGCCCGGGCGAAGTCCGTGCCCCGATTGAGAATGGTGACGACATTGCGCTGGGCCGGATCGGCGGCCAGGCCCAGGGCGTTCTCGATCCCCGCATCGCCCGAGCCGATGACAGTGATATGTTCGTCGATATATGCGCCGGGATCGTCGAGCTGATACTGGACGTGCGGCAGATCGGCTCCCGCGCAGCGCACCAGGTTGGGATTGCCCTGAGTGCCGATCGCGAAGATCACCGCCTCGGCGTTGACTTCGCCGCCGCCCTTCAGCCGAAGCGTGAAATCGCCCTTCTCGCCCTCGATCTTGATGACTTCGGTGCCCAGCTGGACATTGGCAACGGCGATCTGGCGGTCCCACAGATTAAGGATCGCCTCGCGCTTGCCCGCATCGAAAGCGAGGTCCGAGCGCAGCACCAGCTTGCTGGGCGTCGCCATCACATGCTTGCCCTTCTGGTATTTGAAGAT
Organism: Novosphingobium sp.; assembly: GCA_031420935.1. GTDB lineage: Bacteria > Pseudomonadota > Alphaproteobacteria > Sphingomonadales > Sphingomonadaceae > Novosphingobium. The sequence continues at coordinate 1,431 of JANONQ010000211.1, forward strand.
CGTGTCGCAGTGGTGGTCCGCCTTTTCGAGCAACACATGCGGCAGATTGAGGGCGGCGGCATGCGCGGCGGCGCTCAATCCGGCGGGTCCGGAACCGATAATCGCGATGCGAACGCGCGCTTTCACCCCGTCTACCTCGGTTCCGGCTTCCCCGCCGATTGCCTTATCCAGGGAATATGCGCAAATCGCCGGCTAAGGCGTTGAACTTGGCTGCTGTCCTGGATGGTAGCCCGACTATGGACCGGAACCAAGCAATGACACAAGGCGACAGCGGAACTTTGCCAGCGGGAAAGATTGCCCTTGCGGTTGCCGCGTTGATTCTGGCCTTCGCCATTGCGTATTCGATCTGGGGGGACCGGGGACATGCGCCTGACCCAGCTCCTGCGGCTGCGGCCACCAGCGCCGATCCGCTGCCCATCGAAGCGCTCGCCGCGCGCGCGCGCGCTGCGCCCGGCGATGCCGCCGCCTGGACCGCGCTGGGGGCCGCCTATTTCGAAGGAGGCCAGTTTGAGGATGCCGCCGGCGCCCTAGACCAGGCGAGCCGAATCAGCCCCACCACCGCCGCGCTGTGGTCGGCACTGGGCGAGGCGCGGGTCATGGCGAGCAAGCGCGATCCGATGCCCGCCGAGGCTCTCGCCGCGTTCCGGCAAGCAGCGTCGCTCAACCCCAAGGATGCACGGGCACAGTATTTTCTGGCGGTGCAGAGGGACCTTGCCGGCGATCACGCCGGGGCAATCGATGACTGGCTGCGGCTGCTGGAAGAATCGCTCGGCGATGCCCCGTGGCGCCGTGATCTGGTTCGCACCATCGAGCAGGTCGGCAAGATCAACCGCATCCCCGTCACCGCCCGGATCGCGGCGGCGGAGCGGAAATCCCCTGCCCCGCCGCTTGCCGCGCAGGCGATACCCGGACCGTCGGCTGAGGATTTACGGGCCGCCGCCGCGATCCCGCCTGGCGAGCAGCGCGACATGGCCGAAGCCATGGTCGCGCGGCTCGAGACACGGCTCAAATCCGAGCCGGCCAATGTCGATGGCTGGATCATGCTGATGCGCAGCCGCAAGACGCTTGGCCAGCCTGACAGAGCCGCGGCGGCGCTGCGCGATGCGATTGCCGCCAATCCGGGCAAGGCCGCCATGCTGCGCCAGCAGGCCGATGTTCTGGGGGTGCGCTAAACGAACCCCAGCAAGGCTTCGCGGCTTTCAAGCAGAAAAGCCACCAGCGTCAGTGTCAGCCCGGCGATGAAGATGCGGTAGGCCAGCCCCAGGAAGCGGTACTTCTTTCGCTGCAGCACCTGCCCGTTCTGGTAGATATCGCGCAGCATGGTCCGGAAAACCGTCTCGTCGGACGCAAGCCGCTGCAACACGCGATTGGCGAATTCCTCCTCGCTCAGCCGGGTAAACACACCGAAAAACAGAATATTTTCCGTGTCCGGCGAGGCGGCCGGCGGGCTGAAGCTCGGCAGGATCGCCGCCACGGCGAACAAGGCCGAGAGGAAGGCTGAGCAGGCCAGGACCAGCAGTGACAGCGGAAAGTTTCCCCGGCCGGCCTGACCAACCGCGATGGTGAAGACCACGAAGGTCGCCCCCATGAGGATGCTCGCCTTCTGATCCGCCATCTGGCTGAGCGCCAGATTGGTCTGGGTCGCGGTTCGGACCAGGTGGATAGCATGGACCGTGAAGCTTTCCGGCAGGGGCGACGCCGCTGTTCCTTCCGCCATCCTCCTCAGACCACGCCGAAGGCCAGCATGGCGTCGGCTACTTTCTTGAAGCCGGCGATATTGGCGCCCCGCACATAGTCGGTGTAACCTCCGCCTTGGTCGCCATAAGCCTGGCAGCTGGTATGGATGCCCGCCATGATATCCTTCAGCATTTGCTGGAGGTCATCCTCCTTCCAGGCCCGACGTCCGGAATTCTGGCTCATTTCGAGCCCGGAGACGGCGACACCGCCGGCATTGGCCGCCTTGCCCGGCGCAAACAGCAACTTCGCCGCCTTGAACACATGCACCCCCGCCAGATCGGTCGGCATATTGGCGCCTTCGGAGACTGCCTTGCAACCGTTTGCCACCAGCGTCCTGGCATCCTCGCCGAGCAATTCGTTCTGCGTGGCGCAGGGCAGCGCGATATCGCAGGGCACACCCCACGGTGTCTTACCCTCGTGAAAACTCGCCTCCGGGAATTCGTCGCAATAGTCCTGGATGCGGCCACGCCGATGGGTCTTGTGCACTTTCACCCAGTCGATCTTCTCTTGGGTGATGCCGCTGGGATCATGGATGAAGCCGCCCGAATCGGACAGCGTCAGCACCTTGCCGCCCAGCTGACAGATTTTCTCGGCGGCATGGGTCGCGACATTGCCCGAGCCGGAGATCACCGCCTGCTTGCCGTGCAAGTCATCCCCCTTGGTGGCAAGCATGCTGGCGAGGAAATAGACGGCGCCATAGCCGGTCGCCTCGGTCCGGATCAGCGAGCCGCCATATTCCAGCCCCTTGCCGGTCAGCACGCCGGTGAAGTGATTGGTGATGCGCTTGTATTGGCCGAACATGAACCCGATTTCGCGCCCGCCAACGCCGATATCGCCCGCCGGCACATCCACATCGGCGCCGATATGCCGGTAAAGCTCGGTCATGAAGCTCTGGCAGAAGCGCATGATCTCGCGCACGCTCTTGCCCTTGGGATTGAAATTCGCGCCGCCCTTGCCGCCGCCCATCGGCAGGCCGGTCAGCGCATTCTTGAAGGTCTGCTCGAAGGCCAGGAACTTGAGTACGCTCTCATTGACGGATGGATGAAAGCGGATGCCCCCTTTGTACGGCCCGATCGCATTGTTGTTCTGGACGCGCCAGCCGCGTTGCACGCGAATATTGCCGTTATCGTCCTCCCAGCAGACGCGAAAGGACACCACCCGGTCCGGCTCGGTAATGCGGCGCAGAATCTGCTGCGCGTGGTATTCCTCCTTGTCGGCAATGAAGCCGAAAATGTCCTCGGCGACTTCCTGCACCGCCTGGACGAATTCGGGCTGGTGTGGGTTGCGCCGCGTGACCCCTGCCATGAACCCATGAAAATCGACATGTTCCGCTGCCGCCATTTGCCTCTCCCCAGGTTGCCGAGAACGGCCGATCCCTTGATCTTGAATGTTTCTGGCGACAGGATATGCCTGTCCCCAGCCATTGTATAGAGGCTCGAAACGTATCGTTTCCGCATGGTCTGAACAATGCTACTGGTAATTAGAGTGCCACGTATCAGGATGGCAATCAGAGGGGAGCTGTTCATGGAAATCCGGTTTATCAGAGCCCCGCTTCTGATAATTGTCGCCAGCTTGTCGCTCGCCGCTGCGCCGGCCCGCGCGGATAGTGCGGCCGAACTGGATGCGCTGTCAC
>JANONQ010000212.1:0-3741 GCA_031420935.1 Novosphingobium sp.
TTCGCCAGCCAACAGCTTGACCGGGTGCTCGGCTCCGAGATTGGGGCTCGTGCGTTCGGGCTTATTCAAGGTGCCAAGGAAGGCGCGCGGCTGTTCGCCCAGTCAGTCCGCACCGGCGAGCCGTCCGATCTCGTCTCCAAGGTCGAAAGCCAGGGGATGAAGGCAATCTCGGGGGTGAAGGGTGAAATTGTCCGCATCCCCACTCGCCTGCTCACGGCAGAGGACGAGTTTTTCAAAGGCATTGCCCGGCGCATGGAGCTGAACGGGCTGGCCGTGCGCAAGGCTCATGGCGAAGGACTGAAGGGCGCAGCGGCCAAATCTCGCATTGCCGAGCTGGTCGCCAATCCACCTGACGAAATGTTTGAGCAGTCGATGGACTATGCGCGGTATCTCACATTTCAGCGCAAACTTGGCGATACCGCCTCCAAGGGCTCGGCGATCACCCAAAGCCACCCTTGGCTCAAGCTGTTCCTCCCGTTCATTCGCACCCCCACAAACCTGCTGAAGTTCGCCGTGGAACGCTCGCCGGTAGCGCCGCTGCTCAAGGAATGGCGCACAGACTTCGCGGCCGGCGGCGCGCGCCGCGATCTGGCCATAGCAAAGGCGGCAGTCGGCACCGGTATGGGGGCGCTGGTCTATCAGCTTGCCCAAGACGGCTATATCACCGGCAGCGGGCCGGCAGACCAAGGCGCAAAGGCGCTCAAGCGCGCCGATGGCTGGCAGCCGTTCAGCATCCGGATCGGCGATAAGTTCGTCAGCTATCAACGGCTCGATCCGTTCTCGACGACGCTGGGCATCGCAGCCACGCTGGCCGACCTTGGCGAGCACATGACCGACAAGCAGCGCGATCGGGTGACTACGCTGTTTGTCGCCTCGGTCATGCAGAACTTGGCCAGCAAGACCTGGTTGTCGGGCCTCAGCAGCATTACCGAAGCGATTGCCGATCCCGACCGATACGCCGGAAACCTGACGGAGCGATTGGGCGGCTCCATCGCAATCCCGACCGGTGTGGCGCAGATCGCCCGCACCCTCGATCCGATCCAGCGCGAGGTCAATGGCCTGGTGGAGGCGATCAAGGCGCGCGTGCCGGGTCTGTCGCAGTCGCTCGAACCCAAGCGCGATGTCTGGGGCCAGCCGATCGAGAAGGAAGGCGGCATAGGCCCCGATATCCTTTCGCCGTTGTGGACATCGACGGCCAAGAACGATCCGGTCAACAAAGCCCTGCTCGCTGCCGGCGCGCATATTGGCAAGCCCAGCCGGTCCGTTGGCGACCGGGAAATGACGGCGGAGGAATACGGGGCATTTCAGGGGCGGTCCGGGAAGCTGGCAAACGAACGGATGCGCACCCTGGTCCAGTCAGACGGTTGGAAAGCGTTGGATGGGGCTGACCGCAAGGACAAGGTATCGGACGTGCTCGGCGATGCTCGGCGCGAGGTGAAAGCCGAGATGTTCGGAACCGCCACAAAGGCCAGCCGAGCCCGCTCGAAGCATTTCCCGCCGCCGCCTCCCGGCTTCACCATCGACGGGCAGAGCGGCGGCCGCAACGTCTATGCTGACCTGCAGAAGGCTATTCCGGGCGTGCGGTTCACCTCCGGCTATCGCGACAAGGCCTATCAGGCGGACATGCGCCGCCGGGGTTACCGGCCGGCGCAGGATAGCCGCCACCTCGACGGCTCCAGCTTCGATCTGCTGCCGCCGCCGGGCAAGTCGATGGTCTGGCTCCAAGGCCAGGTGAAGCGCTACGATCCCAAGGCGCGGGTCTTGCCCGAAGGCGATCATCTGCATGTGACCTTTCCCGGCTATTTCGGTGCGCCTGCCTTGGGCGGGGCCAAGGGGGCAGGCCTGCACAATCCGCTCGCCGGCATGCCGCCGCCGCCTGCTGGGTTCACGCTGGACGCGCGCTAACGGCCCTATTGCCCCTATTGTCCCCAGGGTGCTGGGGCGGACATGGCTGGGCCGCGAGTAGGCTGCCCGGGTCGCGGTGTCGGCCATTGAGGAGTTCTGTGCCGGGAACCGTCAACACCGTACTGCGTTTGGAAACGAGCCCGCTTGACGGCCGCTTCGGAGTGCTTTGCAATGCTACTCACGCTCGCTGGAATTCTGCTGGTCCTGTGGCTACTCGGTTTCTTCGCATTCCATATTGCCGGGGGCCTAATTCACATCTTACTGCTGATCGCGGTTGTCGTCGCGGTGGTCCACCTGTTGCGAGGTCGCGCAGCCTAGCTGGCAGAAAGCGATAGCGGTGCCACACGCCCTTGCGCTTCGGCTGTCGGAACGGCCCAGTGAAGCGTTTCAACCGCCACCGCGTGCCGGCTTCAGGCTGGATGCGCGCTGAGGGCTAGTGACCCTATCGTCCCTATTGTCCCAGTGGCATGATGCTGTCATCCCTCAAGCTGTAGACGATTGTGAGCTTATGGCCGCATAAACAACACTTTACGGAATTTCCAACTTTGACCCTATCTGCCCAAATGAAACTCCTGCCTGAGCAGTTAGGGCAAATGACTTCGATATCTTGCGCGATGAAACGAGTTTCGCCATTCCCAACATCCTCGACCTGATACGGGGCATTGCAGTGCTGACAACGGGCAGCGGTTAGTTTTACGCCGGGCGGCAGAAGTGCCCTCACAGGCTTGCGGCAGCGGCTACATGGCACGGTCGATGAAATGCGAAAAACCGTGTCCCAAAGGCTGGAATCCAGCACTTTTTGAATATCCGTCATGAGTCGTTCGCAACGTTCGCGCAATCGGGCCGGGTCGGTAGCTTTCTTGCTCTTCCGCTGTGCCAAGGTGGGCATATGTAGCCAACTGCCCAGCGCGTCATAATGTTCTTTGATCTGTTGGAGGGTCAGAACCGTTTCGGTGCCCAGGGAGGCAAACTCCGGCGGATTTGGGCTATCCGTCGATTCCTTGCTCATAGCGATGCTGCGGGTCTTATCGGCATTTGGGTCAAGCTCAAGCAGGACAGCCATCACCTTTCTGGGTTGCCACGTTGCATATTCGTTTTCCGGAAAATCTTCCTTCATCGCTGCGGCACCAGCGCTTCCATGGCGAAGCGCAACTCGAGTGCAGCATACCGCAGGCCGGCTAGATCTTCTGATTCTAGCTGAACCTTGCCTCGGGTCAGTGCGGCCATGGCCTCAGATCGATAATCCATAACAACCTTCTGGATATGCCGACCGGCTGTGGTCAAGGTTGGAAAAGCACCACGGCGAAAGCGGGCCATCGTTCATCGCGGAAAGGATCGGCGCGCTGGACTTTGGAAGGAAATGATGCCGGCATGGCGATGTGGAGGGCAATTGCTGAGCGCTTCGTATCCGAAGGCAAATTCACCATTCGCCCGAAGGCAAAATCCGTGCATGTCCAACGGCGTTTATTGCCGAGATATTACCGATCACGGTCGGCAATCGGCGTGGGAAAGCCCCTAAGTGCTTGATTTTAACTGGTGACCCCTACGGGAATCGAACCCGTGTTTCAGCCGTGAGAGGGCCGCGTCCTAACCGCTAGACGAAGGGGCCGTGAGCACCAATTGCCGGCACATGGCTCAGTCAGCCTAGCCATTCCGGGCGAGGCTGGGAAGCGATGGTGACCCCTACGGGAATCGAACCCGTGTTTCAGCCGTGAAAGGGCCGCGTCCTAACCGCTAGACGAAGGGGCCATGCCGGCTTGAACCGTTGGCGTTTATATTATCGGCTCGCGCCGGATAGGCCCGCGCCTTTAAGGAAGCCGGTCGAGGGGGTCAAGC
>JANONQ010000213.1:0-1641 GCA_031420935.1 Novosphingobium sp.
CACGGTAATACCGTCGCGCGCAAATTCGCGGGCGAGGCCTGTGGTCATGCCGTGGACACCGCCCTTGGCGGCATTATAAGCCGCGTGGTCGTGCAGCCCGTTGCGCACCGAATCCGCGCCGATGTTGATCAACCGGCCGTAACTCGCCGCTTTCATATGGGGCAGCACCAGCCATGAACACCAGATCGCCGTCCACAAGTTGCGGTCAAGCGTCTCCGTAAACGTCGCTGGCGTGTGATCGAGAAACGGGCGGATGATCCCGCCCCCGGCGTTGTTGACGAGAATATCGATCCGCCCGAAGTGTTCCATCGTCGCATCGACCATTCGCCGGGCCTCATCCTCGCGGGCGAGGTTTCCGGCGAATGCTGCGGTCCGCACGGGTCCGTTGATTTCGCTGGCGGCAGCGGCGGCGCATTCGGGGTCGAGGTCGCAAATCATGACCGATGCCCCATCGCCTGCCAGGCGCGCGGCGATGACGCGCCCGATGCCCCGGCCCGCGCCGGTGACAATAGCAACCTGGCCTGACAGCGCCTTAGCCATAAAGCGGCATTATCGGGCTGCCCTTGCCAAAGCGTGGATCGGGTTTGCTGCCCCAGATATCCATGACTTCGGCCTTGTGTTCCAGCTCGCGCGGATCGCGAGCACCGTGTTCGAGGAAAAGTTCCATGCCAAAGCTGAGCTCGGCGGTATTGCCGTCCGGGTCGAGGAAATAGAGGAAAATGCTGGTAGAGGGCAGGTGGCGACCGGGACCATAGACAATCGGCACGCCCGCATCCTTCAAGCGGTTCATGGCCCGCCCGATGTCATCGATATCGGTGACCATGAAGTTGATGTGGTGAAGGCTGTTCGCATTGCTGGCAACCAGCCCGAGACTGTGGTGCAACGGATTGGGCCAGGCTCGCAGCCATTCGACTACGCCTTCGACGTTGTCGGAGCGGACGAAGCCAAGCTGGTCCACCCAGAAGCGATGTGCGGCCCCGGGATCGGTCACATTGATGACAACGTGCCCCAATCGGGCGATCTTTGCGAGGTGCGGCTGGTAAGGGCTCTGGGCCGGTGTCTGCGAGTGGTAGAATGTCGTGGCCAGCCCGCTTGCCGGATCGGTGAACTGAAAAGCGCTCGCGGCGGCCAGTGCCTGGCAGCCTTCCGGATCGGTCCATTGCGGGGCGAGGCCAAGCGCGGCGAGCATGGTAAACGCCTTGTCGAGTTCAGCGCCGCTTTCCAGCTCAAAACCGGTTTCGGTGAAGCCAGGGAATGCACCCTTTTCCAGCACAAGATCGAACGGTTTGTCACTACACCGCAAGCGCGCGATCAGGCCATCCTCGCTGGCCACTTCCAAGCCGACCATATCGCGGTAGAAGACCACGCTGCGCGCCAGATCCGGGCAGCGTAGGCGGCAAAAGCCAAGCCGGGCGAAGCGCAGGGGATGGTCCATAGTTTCGCTCACCATCATAAAATAATGCTGATGCGTGCATGGGGGCGCAGGGCCTCCATATCGAGCACGCAAGTCTTTTTTGCGATCATCAGGCCGCCGTTCCGCTCGACAATCTCGTGCAGGTAATGGCCGACGAATACGTCGCTGGTGATGTCCTTGCTGCGCCAGACGGCGAACGACGATCGCGCGCGGATCAGGTCGCCATC
>JANONQ010000214.1:0-3181 GCA_031420935.1 Novosphingobium sp.
GCTTGGCTGAGCTATCCTTTGCTGCGAACGGCCGGCGAGCGACCGACTGCTCTCGCCGGCTCGGCCCTTCGTGCGAGGCGGTGCGGGGCGGGCTCGCGCTCTTGCCGCTGACCTTCGGGGCATACCCCGATGTTACGCGCCGGAGATCGCCGGCCGCTCCTCGCATCACTGGATTGCGGACGCCTCCGCGAGGGGAAAGCGCCGGCCGCGCGCGGGAGAGGAAAGCGAAGCGCTTAATCGCCCCCGCACCCGTCGCTGGTGCCGGGGGTTAGCCCGGCGGGGGTGGCGTATAACCGATATGGTTCTTTTTGTCAAGCTGTGTTGGGGAATAGGGGCAACGGGGTTGGTGAGGGAATGGCGGAAGTCTGGTTTGGGCCGGGAGATGACATGCCGCAGGGCGGCGCAATTGCCGGATTGCAGCCTTGGTCAAATACAAGGTCGGATTGTCCGCGCGGCCTAGTTGTTCATGTCGGCCATGAGGGCGGCCACGCTATCAAAGCGCGTGACCTTGCCTTCCTGTATGTCGCGCATAGCAGCCTGCGTTTCCGCATTGGGCGCACGCAGATCGAAGGGCATTGCCTTGTCGGCTGCGACGCGGATGAGCAGCAGGCGGATTGCGTCAGAGATGGACAGGCCCATGCCTGCGAGCACCGCAGTCGCTTCCTTCTTCAATCCCGTCTCTATGCGAGCACGTACAACTTCGGCAGCAGCCATAACTCACCCATTCCTTGACCCATGAGCCACATTGTAGCTACAATCTCTAAATGAGGGTTTAAGCCCGGGGGGTCAACCCTTCCGTACCATCCGGCAGCACATGCAGCACAGCAGTACGTAGCAGAACATGTAGCACATGCAGCACTGTCATGGACCAGTTATTCCCTTTTTATATCAACATCTTGGATAAACATCCATGCAATATATGTTGCAATAATGCTATCTAAGTTGCAACAAAAACGCTTTATTCCACAACGTGAGATGTGTTACAGGGATAACTTGTGTCGTCCGAGTAAATACCTAAGTCATTGTTTTTACGCGATATATGCTACATTATTGAAAATGACGGTTCAAGCCGTGTTGAAGCAACTTCAGGGATTTATGACGATGACGAGCATTAGGGAAGCGGGGGCGATTGCGAAGAAGCAGCTTGCCATCCGTGATCTACACTGGCCGGGCATTGAGCCGCACCTTTGGAATCGCAGAGCCCATAAGGGCTTTACGACTATCCCGAAAACAATGCCCTTGATCCTCAAGGCAATGGACGAGATAACGAAGGGTGCGCCTGTGTCCTCGACGTATTTGACCCTGTGGTGCTGCACGTGGGACAACTCCTTCGTAGTACTGAACAAACCGCAGGATATGGCGGATGCGGCGGGCTTTGGCGGGCAGCGTGGAGTACATACGTGGGCCACGCGGATGAAGAAGCTACAGGAGCTGCACTTCATCGATATCAAGCCCGGCAAGTCGGGCCCGATGAGCAATGCCATTATCTGGAATCCGCATCTGGCTTTGCGATATCTTCATGAACTAAAAACGCCGGGGCTTACCGAGGCGACCTATAACGCGCTGATCGAGTGGGCCTTGGAAGTCGGCGCGAAGGATATGACCGATCCCTTCCCGTCGCTTGCCGTGACGCCCGTGGCTACTCTTGCGGCGGGGATTGTCCCTACTCCAGTTGTGCCAATTACGGTTCCGCCGCCCACACCTCCTGCGCCAGCAACAGACGTGCCGCCCGTGCCCGTCGCAGATCGTAAGGAGCACGACCTGTGACCCGCACCATTGAGACAGCGACGCGCTTCAAGCGCGACTATAAGCGCGAGCTGAGAACGGACCCCACTTTGCCGGACAAGCTTATGCCTGTGATCGAGCTTCTGGCGACCGATGCGGAATTGCCTGAGAGGCTGTCCGACCACCCCTTGCAGGGCGATTGGAAGGGCTTTCGAGATTGCCACATCAAGCCTGACCTTCTGATGATCTACGCCAAATCGGAAGGCGCGTTGAGCTTGGCCCGCCTTGGCTCGCACAGCGAGCTCTTCGGCTAGTGACCGTGCACGAATCGCCGCGAATTGGGTTAGGCGGTTTCCAGGCGCTCAGGTCCGTCCTGCCAATGTCCGGAATGAGGCGCAAAACTGGTCATCAACTCCCTCCCTACCCCTCCACCAGCTTCAACAACCGCCGCTCCACCGGCCACAGCACCCCGGCCAGCTCATGGCCGCGCTTGAGCACCTGGCCGCCCTCGCCAAACAGCGTCCACATGCCCTGTTTCCCCCGCAGCGCCGGGCGTTTTTCGATCCTGGCCTGGGGGCGTTCGGCGGCGCGGCGGAAGGCGCAGAAGCTGGCGGCGTCGCGGGTGAAATCCATCGCGTAATCGCGCCACTCGCCGGCGGCGACCATGCGGCCGTAGAGATCGAGGATGCGCTGAAGTTCCAGCCGGTCGAAGCCGATCTGGGCGTAGCGCGCGGGATAAGTCGGGAAAGGCGTGACGTTTGACGTCATGTTGGCGCGCTCAAGCCGACTTGGTTCCTCCGCGCTTGCGTCCCGCAGTCTGCTTGGCGCCAGACTGATCGGCGGCTTGCGCATCCCGCTCCGCCAGCAATTGCGCCAGCCGCTTTTGCAGGGTTTCCATCTCGCACTGCAGCAGTTCAAGCTTTTGCGTCGCCGGATCGAACCGGTCGGAACAGGGCGTGCCGTAGGGCAGGAAATCCTGCTGCCACGCTTCCGCCGCCACCAGCGTGGAACGCGCCTTGATCCCGACCATGGTCGCCCCGTCGGGCACATCTTCGGTGACCACGGCATTGGCGCCAACCCGGGCCCGCTCACCCACCGTGATCGGCCCGAGTATCTGCGCGCCCGAGCCGACGATGACATTGTCGCACAACGTCGGATGCCGCTTGCCGCCAACGCCATTGGTCGGATTGGTTCCGCCCAGCGTCACGCATTGATATATGGTGACATTATTGCCGATCTCGGCCGTCTCACCGATCACGGTAAAGCCATGGTCGATGAACAGGTGCCGGCCGATATTCGCCCCGGGATGAATGTCGATGGCGGTGAGAAATCGCGCGAAATGATTGATCAGCCGGGCGAGGAAATACAGCCGTGCTCCGAACAGCCAATGCGCCACCCGGTGCCAGGCGACGGCCCACAGGCCGGGATAGAGCAGCACTTCCCAGCGCGAGCGCGG
>JANONQ010000215.1:0-6454 GCA_031420935.1 Novosphingobium sp.
TGCGCACGAATAGCTGCGCCTGGTTCTGCAGCCCGGTGTTGCGCGTGTAAAAATAGCGCCCGCCCGCTTTCACCGGAATGCCGTAGCGCTCATAGCTGAGCAAGGCGCGCAGCCGCTCTTCGAACCAGGCGCGCTGCGGCAGGCCGTCTAGATAGGCGCGCGTGACCTGGTTCTGCCGGGTAACCCAACCGGCGACTTCGGCATCGCTGCGCACGTCGTTTTCGAGCCAGCGGAAGGGATCGGCAATGCGCTCGCCAAACTGGGTTTCCGCGACATCGCCGCGGCGGGTCTCGGGGTAAGCGATAGGTTTCATTTCACTGGCCCACGCGGGCATGCCGCCGGCCAGGGCGGAAATGAGCGCCAGGGCAAGGCGTAGCATTCATCGGTCTCCGAAATGCAAAAGGCGGACACGAACCTAGCATTCGCACCCGCCTTTGCAATTCGCGTTCCGCTCGCCGCCGTGGCGAGGACGCGTCCTATTCGATGTCGTCGGTCATCACCGGCCCGGAGTCCTGACCCTTGGCTGCGGTGTCGCGATCGACCAGTTCGATGATCGCGACCGGGGCGGCGTCTGAGGCACGGATGCCGGCCTTGATAACGCGGGTGTAGCCGCCGCTGCGCGCGGTGTAGCGCGGGGCGAGCACGTCGAACAGCTTGGTTAGCTGGGCGTCGTCGAGCAGGCGGGCGTGGGCCAGGCGGCGGTTGGACAGGCCGCCGCGCTTGCCCAGCGTGATCAGCTTGTCGACATAGGGGGCAAGCTCGCGCGCCTTGGGCGTGGTGGTGGTGATCTGCTCATGCTTGATCAGTGCCGCCGCCATGTTGCGCAGCAGCGCCTTGCGGTGGGACGAGGTACGTTGCAGCTTGCGATGGCCGACCTTGTGACGCATTTTTCATTCTCCGTTCGTACCGGGCCCGTATCAGGTAGCCCGGTCCTGGCTGGATCAGGGGTCCAGCCAATGCCCCACTGCGCCCCTCTCCCGGTGGGAGAGGGAGTATCAGATCAGCCCAGCAGTTCCTGCTCGAGCTTCTTGGCCATTTCCTCGATGTTCTCGGGCGGCCAGCCGGGGATGTCCATGCCGAGCCGCAGTCCCATCGATGACAGCACTTCCTTGATCTCGTTCAAGGACTTGCGGCCGAAGTTCGGCGTCCTCAGCATTTCCGCCTCGGTCTTCTGGACGAGGTCACCGATGTAGATGATGTTGTCGTTCTTGAGGCAATTGGCCGAACGCACCGACAGTTCCAACTCGTCCACCTTCTTGAGCAGGTAGCGGTTGAGCTGGTTGGTGTCGCCCTCGTCGACCGGCGCGGAAACCGCCATGCCGATCATCGGCGAGGCGCCCGTTGGGGCGGCGTCCTCAAAGTGGACGAACAGCGCCAGCTGGTCCTGGAGAATTCGCGCGGCATAGGCAACCGCGTCTTCCGGGGTCACGGTGCCGTCGGTTTCGACCGTCAGGCTGAGCTTATCGAAATCCAGCTCCTGGCCGATGCGGGCGTTGTCGACCTTGTAGGAGACCTGGCGTACCGGCGAATAGAGCGAGTCGATCGGGATCAGGCCGATCGGCGCATCGACCGGACGGTTCGATACAGCCGGGACATAGCCCTTGCCGCTATCGGCGGTTAGCTCCATGTTGAGCGTCGCGCCTTCGTCGAGATGGCAGATCACCAGGCTCTTGTTGGTGACTTCGATGTCGCCGGTGACGGCGATGTCGCCGGCAGTCACTTCGCCCGGGCCAGTCGCCGAAAGCTGGAGCCGCTTGGGCCCCTCGCCCTGCATGCGCAGCGCGATCTGCTTCACATTGAGCACGATGTCGGTAACATCCTCACGCACGCCCGCCAGGCTGGAGAATTCGTGAAGCACGTTCTCCATCTTGATCGAGGTGATTGCCGCGCCCTGCAGCGAGGAGAGCAGCACCCGCCGCAGCGCATTGCCCAGCGTGAGGCCAAAGCCGCGCTCAAGCGGCTCGGCGATGAACGTGGCGCGGCGCTTGGGGTCAGTGCCAAGCTTTACCTCGAGATTGTTGGGCTTCTTGAGTTCCTGCCAGTTCTTGATGTTGATGGTCATGGAATTCCCCTAGGGTTTGTTCTGGCGGGACAAGGCCGCGAACCCGTGATGGTTCCGCAGCCGATCCGAAATGCGGCATGGCCGAAGCCCGCCGCGCAAAGCTCGATCAGACGCGGCGACGCTTGGACGGCCGGACCCCGTTGTGCGGGATCGAAGTGACGTCGCGGATCGAGGTGATGGTAAAGCCCACCGCCTGCAGCGCCCGCAGCGCGCTTTCACGGCCAGAGCCAGGGCCCTTTACCTCGACCTCAAGCGTGCGCACGCCGTGTTCGGCGGCCTTCTTGCCGGCATCGTCGGCGGCGACCTGAGCGGCATAGGGGGTCGACTTGCGGCTGCCCTTGAACCCCATCATCCCCGCCGAGGACCAGGCGATAGCGTTACCCTGGGCATCGGTGATGGTGACCATGGTGTTGTTGAAGCTGGCGTTCACATGGGCGACGCCGCTGCTAATGTTTTTGCGCTCCCGCTTTTTAATGCGTTGGGGTTCGCGTGCCATTTTTATGTATCCTGTCGAGAAAGCGGTGGGACGGCGAAAGGGAGTTCCATTGAAGGAGCTGGCCCTGCCGCTTACTTCTTCTTGCCGGCGATCGCCTTGGACTTGCCCTTGCGGGTGCGCGCATTGGTATGCGTGCGCTGGCCGCGGACCGGCAGGCCCTTGCGGTGACGCAGCCCGCGATAGCAGGCCAGGTCCATCAGGCGCTTGATGTTCATCGCGGTCTGGCGGCGAAGATCGCCTTCGACGGTATGATCGGCGTCGATCGCCTCGCGGATGTGCAGCACTTCCTGATCGCTCAGATCCTGCACTCGGCGGCTGTGATCGATGCCGACTTTGTCGGCGATCTGCTTCGCCTTGTGGCCACCGATACCATGGATATAAGTCAGCGCGATGATTACGCGCTTGTTAGTGGGGATGTTCACCCCGGCAATACGAGCCACTAAATTCTCCTGCTCCACAGGGAGTGGCACCAGCCGCGAATCGACCGCCGCGCCCCCTATCTCAACGCGTCACACCGGCAAAAACGGCAAAAGGCCCGGATGGCGCGCGCATAGGCGGCTGCCTGCCGGACGGACCCGTATGTGTCGAGTGAAGGGGTCGCTTAATGCGATTCGCGCACGCTGTCAACGCCGTGGAAGCGTTCACAAAACATGGCTCGTCCGGCGAGGCGGATTAGATATGGTGCACAGATTAGCCAATCGTTTGGCAAAGGTCAAAGGTGCTTTGCCGCGCGCCAGCGGCAGACGGGCGGTCAATCGGTCAGGACCGCCTCTATTGCCGCCGTCACCGCATCCAGGTCGGCCATCCCATCGACCCGGGCAACGATCCCGCGCCGGTCATAGATTGGCAGGATTGGCGCGGTCTTGGCGCGGTACTCGGCCAGGCGCGTGCGAACGGTGGCCTCATTGTCATCGGGCCGGCGCTTGAATTCGGTCGAACCGCATTTGTCGCAGACACCTGGCTGGCGCGGTTGCTCGAACTTGTCATGATAGCCTTTGCCGCAATTGGCGCAGGTAAAGCGGCCGGTGATCCGTTCAACCAGTGCGTCTTCGTCGACCGCGAGCTCGATGACATGATCGAGGCTCCGGCCGCGCTGCGCCAGGATGTCGTCCAATGCTTCGGCCTGCGCCGCGGTGCGCGGATAGCCGTCGAAGATCGCGCCGGCGCCGGCACCCATGGCGTCGAGCTCTTCGCCGATCAGCGCCGAGACGATTTCATCGGAGACCAGCTCGCCTCGCTCCATCACAGCTTTCGCCTGGAGCCCCACGGGCGTTTCCGCCTTGACCGCGGCGCGCAGCATATCGCCGGTGGAGAGCTGCCGCATGCCGCGGCGCTCCATCAGCCGCTGCGCCTGGGTCCCCTTGCCCGCTCCCGGCGGCCCCAGCAGAATGATATTCATGCGGATGTCCCCCACATAGGCACGTGCGCCGTTTGAAATCAGCGCATGCGGCCTTTCAATTTCGCCTTCTTGATCAGATCGCCGTACTGGTGCGCCAGCAGGTGAGACTGGATCTGGGTAATCGTATCGACCGTGACATTGACCACGATCAGCAGGCTGGTGCCGCCAAGGAACATGGTGCTCATCCCGGTCTGGGCGATAACATATTCGGGCAGCACGCAAACGATCGTGATGTAGATCGCACCGATCACGGTGATCCGGGTCAGCACATAATCGAGATAGTTCGCGGTATTCTTGCCCGGCCGGATGCCCGGGATGAAGCCTCCCGCGCGTTTCAGGTTCTCAGAGGTTTCCTCCGGATTGAACACCACGGCAGTATAGAAGAAGGCGAAGAAGATGATGCCTGCCGCATAAAGCAGCATATACACCGGTTGTCCGTGCTGGAGATACTGGTTCAGCGACTGCAGAACGCTGTAGAAGTTGCTATCGGTGCTGACCGAATTTTGCGAGAACTGGCTGATCGTCAGCGGCAGCAGCAGCAACGAGCTGGCAAAGATCGGCGGGATGACGCCGGCTGTATTGATCTTGAGCGGCAGATGGCTGCGGTCCGCCTGCATCATGCCGCGCTGGCTGGCCCTTTTGGGATATTGCACCAGCAGCCGCCGCTGCGCCCGCTCCATAAAGCAGATGACCAGCACCAGCACGACCA
This sequence comes from Novosphingobium sp., assembly GCA_031420935.1. Taxonomy (GTDB): domain Bacteria; phylum Pseudomonadota; class Alphaproteobacteria; order Sphingomonadales; family Sphingomonadaceae; genus Novosphingobium. The sequence continues at coordinate 4,667 of JANONQ010000215.1, forward strand.
GCATCACCAGCAGCCCGACGATGATGAAGGGGCTGATCGAACCCGAACTCCCGCCTTCGAACAGATTGGCGATAAACGTCGGCATCTGCGCGACAATGCCCGCCATGATGATCAGCGACACGCCGTTGCCGATGCCGCGCGAAGTGATCTGCTCGCCCAGCCACAGCAGGAACATGGTGCCGCCGATCAGACTGATCACCGCGCCGACGCGAAACATCAGCCCCGGCGCGACGACGGCCTGCAGCCCGCTCGACGCAGCATAGGCCTCAAGCCCCGTGGCGATGAACCAGCCCTGGATCGCGGTCAGGAACACCGCGCCGTAGCGGGTGTACTGGTTGAGCTTCTTGCGCCCGCTCTCGCCCTCTTTCTTCAGCGCCATCAGCGCCGGATGCAGCGAGGCGGCGAGCTGCACGACGATCGAGGCGGTGATATAGGGCATCACCCCAAGCGCGATCAGGCTCATCCGCTCCAGACTGCCGCCCGAAAAGGTGTTGAAGATATCGAGAATGCCGCCGCGCGTCTGATCGTAGAGGCTTTCCAGGATCAGCGGATTGATTCCGGGCAGCGGCACGAAGCTCAGGAAGCGGAAAACGACCAGCGCGCCGATCGTGAACCAGATGCGCTTCTTGAGCTCGGTCGCCTTCGAGAAATTGGCGAGGCTGAGAGTGCTCGCAACATTATCGGCGCGTGATGCCATCGGGTATCTGAGCCTTGCTGTGGATCCACTTCGGATCGCCTGCCATCCCTGGTCGGGAACGTCCCTATAGCGGGCGCAGGCGCGATGTCGAACCCTCTGCAACAAACCATCCCCGCAGCATTTGCGGGGGATGGAGACAGGGTTATTTCGCGGCCTTGGCCGCCTTGTTGACCTCGCGCCGCGCGGTCTTCTTTTCGTGCTCGCTGGGCTGAGCAGCCGGCAATTCGACCGAGCCGCCGGCCTTTTCCACAGCCGCGCGCGCGCCCTTCGATACGCCGGCAACGGCAAAGCTGGCCTTGGCGGAGTAGTCACCCTTGGCGAGCAGCCGCACGCCGTCCTTGCCGCCGCGGGCCAGACCGGCCGCTTGCAGCGCGGCATGATCAATCACCGCCTTGGCGTCGAGCTTGCCAGCGTCGATCGCCTTCTGGATCAGGCCGAGGTTCACCTCGGCAAAATCCTTGGCGAAGATGTTGTTGAAGCCGCGCTTCGGGATCCGCATGTGCAGCGGCATCTGGCCACCTTCGAAGCCGTTGACCGAAACACCCGAACGCGCCTTGGCGCCCTTTTGGCCCCGACCGGCAGTTTTGCCCTTGCCCGAGCCGATGCCGCGCCCGACGCGCATACGCCCCTTGCGGGCGCCCTGATTGTCACGGAGATCGTTGAGTTTCATGTCGTTGCACTCGCTTTCGCTTTAGTCGCGCTATGGTCCCAGATGCCGGCAGGTTTTACCGACGGACAGGAGCCGCATTTCCAATCAGTCGATCACTGCTACCATATGCGGCAGCTTGGCGATCGCACCGCGCACTTCGGCGGTGTCTTGCAGCTCGACGACGCGGTGCATCTTGCCGAGACCGAGACCGATCAGGGTTTTCTTCTGATGCGCCGGGCGGCGGATCGGCGAACCGATCTGTTTGATCTTGACTGTCTTTTTCTCAGATTTCGGGGCCATTTCGCTTACTCCGTAATCGCCGCGGCGTCGGCTTCCGCCTCGACCGGGCTGGCGCCGCCGCGACCGAGCAGGTCGGCGACCTTCTTGCCGCGGCGCTGTGCCACGGATTTGGGCGAAGTCTGGTCGGTCAGCGCGTCGAAGG
>JANONQ010000216.1:0-1750 GCA_031420935.1 Novosphingobium sp.
CCGATGCGCCCGCCGCTCGCTCGACCAGAGCAGCGATAGACTGACCGAATCTGGCGTCGGGAATACCGACCACGATTGCGTCATTGACCGCATCGTGGCTCTTCAAAGCGATCTCCACCTCTTCTGGAAAGACCTTTTCGCCCCCGGTATTGATGCATTCGGATCCGCGACCGATGAGTGTGACCGTGCCGTCGGCCTCCACCGTTGCCCAGTCACCAGGCATAACGTAGCGGCGGCCATCGACCGTGCGGAATATGGCCGCGGTCTTTTCCGTGTCGTTGTAATAACCCACCGGTTGCCGCCCGCCGATCGCCAGCAGCCCGTGTTCGCCTGATCCAGGAACGACATCCCGCCCCTCATCGGTCAGCACTCGCACACTAGCCTTTGTTTTGAACGAAGCGGTTCTGGGCGAAGCGCCGCTGGTGGTGATCGACCGCCCTAGCGACATCGTCTCCGATGAGCCAAACACATCGGCAATCGCGATGTGCGGCATATGCGCAATGATCCGTGCTTTCACGTCGGCGCTGAACACCACGCCGCTCGATATGATCGTTCGCAACGAGGACAAGTCCCAGCGGCCGCGCCCGCGATCAAGGGCATCAAGCACGGGCCGGGCGAACGCATCACCCACCCACATAAGCGTCGCTGCCCGATCTCTATCCACGGTGTCGAGCAGGTCTTCAGCGCTGAAACTGCGCTCCTGAAGATGCGAAACTACGCCACCCTTCGAGAGAGTCATGAAACAGGTCAGCAGGCCGGCTCCGTGCATCAGCGGCCCCGCCGTCAGATGGACGCGGCCGTTGCGCGAAATCTTGGACTTGAGAAAAGGCATATCGGCCTGCTCCGGGAAGACGTCGCCATTCTCCGTGTTCAGTCGGAGGAAGAGATCCTCCTGTCGCCACATCACGCCCTTAGGCGAACCGGTGGTCCCGCCTGTATAGAGCAGGAGGAGATCGTCGCCGGAAACTTCCCACGGACGCCAGTTGTTCGCGGGGGCGTATGCAGCAGCGTCCTCGTAGGGCGTTGCCCAATCGGGGCACGGCTCGCTTCCATCATCAACCCAAAGCCACTGCTTGACCTTGGGCACCCGTGCCCGGACCGCCTCGATAACCGGAACAAAGGTTCCGTGGAAAACAACACAGGCGACATCCCCGTTCTGCCAGAGATAGGCGAGTTCGTCCGGACCGTAGCGATAGTTGGTGTTGAGCGGCACGAAGCCGCCGCAGAAGGACGCAAGCACAGATTCAAGATATTCCAGGCAGTTGTAGAGATATTGCGCAACCTTGTCCTGCCGCTGCAACCCCGACTTAACGAGGAAAGCTGCGATCGCCGTGGTCCGTTGATCCAAGTCGCGCCAGACTCGTTTCCGGTCACCTTGAACAAGCGCCACGGAATTGGGGATCTCTTCGGCAACAGCAGCAAAAATGCCCGAGAAATTCCACCCACCCATATTGACCTTCCGATCCTCTCGAATGCAATTCTTTTGCCCGACCCGTTGATTCACCTTCGCCGTCGATATCGAGCACAATTCCCTACGTTCCCTTGGCGTTCGCTCACTCAAAAAAATGCCTGTAGGCCTGTGATGGCGCGACCCAGGATCAACGCATGAACATCATGCGTGCCTTCATAGGTGTTGACCGTCTCCAGATTTACCATGTGACGCATGACCGGGAAGTCCTCGGAAATGCCGTTGCCGCCATGCATGTCGCGAGCCATCCGCGCGATCTCGAGAGCCTTGCCACAATTATTT
>JANONQ010000217.1:0-9151 GCA_031420935.1 Novosphingobium sp.
CGCCGAGCTGGAATCGATCGCCACCGCCGGCCCGGACGACATGCAGGCGTTGGCGATGGCGGTGACGGCGGATTCGCTGCTGCGCCAGCGGGCGCTGGTGACCCGGCGGTTGCAGCAGATCGGCGTCGATGTGATCGAGGCGCCCTATGAGCGCATCGGCACGCGGCTGATCGACGCCTATCTGGCGATCAAGCGGGCGGGGGCGATCGGGTGATCGCGCAATCCGCCATCGAGGCCGCCGCCCTGCGCTCCGACCGCTTCCGGTTGGAGCGCGAGGGCGACTGGAAGCGGCTCGAACACATCGTCAGCCGCATGGAAAAAGGACGGATGCGCCGCCTGTCCGACGACGATGTCCTGGCGCTGCCGGTGCTTTACCGCACGGTCGCCTCCAGCCTGTCGGTCGCCCGCGAAACCTCGCTCGACGCGGCGACGCTGGCCTATCTGGAAAGCCTGGTGCAGCGCGCCTGGTTTCTGGTTTACGGCCCGCGCGTCTCGCTGGGCGCCTGGCTCAGGCGGTTTCTCGGCGGCGGGCTGAGCGCATCGGTGCGGGCCATCTGGCCCGACCTGCTGATTGCCCTGGCGGTGATGGTCGCCGGCACGATCGTCGGCTGGCTGCTGGTCGCCAGCGACGTCGAATGGTACCACGCGCTCTTCCCCGGCGGGCCCGGCGAAGCCCGGGTGCCGGGCGCCAGCCGGGCGGTGCTATTCGATACGCTGTTCGGCAATGACGGTCAGGATCCGATGTCGGCCTTCGCCGCCTATCTGTTCAGCAACAATGCGCAGGTCTCGATTCTCGCCTTCGCGTTCGGCTTTGCCTTCGGCATACCGACGCTGCTACTGCTGGTGCAGAATACCGCGGTGCTGGGCGCGCTGCTGTGGCTCTACCACGGGCAGGGGCTGACGCTGGAGCTGGCCGGCTGGCTGTCGGTGCATGGTACGACCGAGTTGTTCGCGATCCTGCTGTCCGGTGCAGCGGGCCTGCACATCGGCCGCTCAATGGCCTTTCCCGGGGATCGCCCAGTGTTGCTGGCGGCCGCTGAAGCGGGGCGGCGGGCGTCGCAAATTATGGCGGGGGTAATCATCATGCTGGTGATCGCCGCGATCCTCGAAGGCTTCGCCCGCCAGCTGATCGACAACACACCGGGCCGCTTCGCCGTCGGCGGATCGATGCTGGTGTTCTGGCTGGTCTATTTCTTCGCGCTGCGGCCCCCGGTGGACGGAGCGGCGAGCCGGTGAACGCCGCCCCGCCCCTTCGCCGCCCCCGCAGCAGCCGCGCCAATAGCAGCCGTGAACGCATCATGATCACCCCGGAAGGTATCGCCCTGCCGCTCACGCTAGCCAGCCGGGGCACCAGGCTGGGGGCGCTGACGCTCGACCTGCTGTTCATCGGGCTGCTGATGATCGGCACCACCATGACCCTGATCGCGATTGCCGGGGGCACGGCCAATCTGTTCGGCGCGGTTCAGGACGCTGGGCAAAACGCCGGCTCGCTGCGCCATGCGCTGGAGTTCCTGACAGTGCTGTGGTTCGCGGCGATGTTCCTGTTCCGCAACGCCTATTTCCTGTTCTTCGAGCTGGGCCCGCGCGGCGCGACACCGGGGAAGCGGATTACCGGCATCCGCATCGCCGCACGCGACGGCGGCCGGCTGACCGCGGAAATGGTCATCGCCCGCAATCTGCTGCGCGACATCGAACTGTTCATGCCGCTGGTGTTTCTCGCCTCGGCCAGCGGTGGCGGCGACATGGCGGGCGCGAGCCTGGCGGCGATTGCCTGGTTCCTGGTTTTCGTGCTGTTCCCGTTCTTCAACCGCGACCGCCTGCGCGCCGGCGATGTCATTGCCGGCAGCTGGGTGGTCGAGGCGCCCAAGCGCAAGCTTGAGGCGGCGATGTCGCTCTCGAGCCCCGCCCGCCCGGCGGTGGCTGCACCCGCACGCGTGTCCGCGTACCGCTTCGGCGAGGCGGAGCTGGCCGCCTATGGCGAATACGAGCTTCAGACGCTGGAGCGGGTGCTGCGCGAGAACCGCGCCGAGGCAAACCGCCAGGTCTGTGAGGCGATCTGCCGCAAGATCGGCTGGACCGCCGACGTGACCGACGAACGCGCATTCCTCGAAGCCTATTACACCCAGCTGCGCGCCCGGCTCGAGGCGGGCATGCGGATGGGCAAGCGCAAGCCGGACAAGTTTGCGGGGAGCAGCTGAGCTGCCCCCCGGCTTAAGCAAATTCTACTTCTTGAAGCGTAGTTCCCGCAGCAACATAGTTCCGGCGAGACGCCGGTATTTGGCGCGGTCGCCCGATTCGGTTTCGAGCTGTGCGATCGTGCGCTGCATATGCCCGCGATAGGCAACATCGCGCTTCTGCTCTTCGGCGGCATCGGCAAGGCGGGGGAAGCGGACGATGAGATAGATGTCCGGCTCGTCCTTTCGCCGATAGACGTTCGACATCACTTCGTAGCTGCTGATCCAGCCCTGAGCCTTGGCAAAGTCCTGGCCGCGCCGCCAGGTGCCCGTCACATGGTTGAGGTAATCGACCGAGTGGCCGTCATCGATCTGGATCGCCGATAGCTCGACGAAATCGCCATCGTCCATTGGATGAACGTCTTGAGCGAGGGCAGGCACGGCAAAGCCGAGCGAGATCGTTGCGGCCAGCATGGCCGCGCGGCGAATCATATCCATTGTCATTCACTCCTGTTGCGGGCGGGCAGCGGCAATTGAGCGCAGCCGCGCCGGATTCGCCTGGAGTCGGGCGCCCCGATCTCAATGTCCCAGCGCCAGGTTCTATAAGGCTGGGCCGAGGTCAAAGTCGTGTCAAGACGCGCGGTCCTCCTTCGTTCAAGTCCCGGTACTGTTGATCGCAATTCGATCCTGGCATTGAGTTCAGTTTGAACACGGGGATTATGCGCGGAACTTCGCCAAGGGCTGCGAGTTGGGCCCTCAACGGAGACTCGTCATGCAAATCGGAAATTATGCGTACGATCAGGATCTCGCCATGCTGTGGCTGCAAAGGATTGCCATTGCGGCGGCGATTGTCGCCATCACCTGGGCGTTGGCGAAAGCTGCGCATTGGGCGTTCGCCAAGCTGGTCCATGCGGTTCCATTTTTTCAGCGCAAGACGTCCACCGGCCCGACGATCGGCGAATCGCTGGGGCGGATCGTATCGTTGCTGATCTGGCTGTTTGGCGCGCTGGCGATCTTGCAGCTGTTCGATCTTGGCGGCGTCATGGCGCCGGTGCAAGCGCTGCTGAACAATGTCATGGGCTTCGTGCCGCGCGTGATCGGTGCCGGGCTGATCTTTTTCATCGGCCTGTTCATCGCACGCATTGTTCGTGATCTGGTCGTCACCGCGATCCAGACTGTCGATGTCGAAAAATGGGCCAATCGCGGCGGCGTGAAGTCCGGTGTCGGCAGTGCGGCCATTAGCCGGACTGTTGGCGCGATCGTCTATATCCTGATCATCATTCCTGTTGCCATTCTCGCCCTTGATGCGCTGGGCTTAAGCTCGGTTTCTGAGCCGGCCAGCGACATGCTTCGGCTGATTTTCGACGCTATTCCGCGGATTATCGGCGCCGCGATCTTGCTGGGCATCGCCTATATGGTTTCCCGCTTCGTGGTGCAGATTCTCAAGGATGTGCTTCCCGGCCTGGGCGTCGACCGCGCAGTGGCTGAGATCGATATTCTTCCGGCCGACATCAGGGCAAGCACGGTGATCGCGCGCGTCGTCCAGATTGCTATAACCCTGTTCGGGGCGATCGCTGCCACCCGCATGCTGGGTTTCCCCGAATTGACGGAAATACTCGACAAGATCCTCGAGCTTGGCGGGCGCGTGGTGTTTGGCACCGTCGTCATCCTCGTCGGGTTCCTGATCGCCAATATGCTCTCGCGCGTGGTCGCCAGCAGCGGCGGCTCCAGTCTCGCCGCAACGATCGTCCGCTGGGCGGGGATCGTGCTGTTCACCTTCATGGGCCTGCAATTTATGGGTGTCGGTGACGAGATCGTGCAAGTGGCATTCAGTGCGCTGGTTATCGGCGGCGCGGTTGCCGGGGCCCTGGCCTTCGGGCTGGGGGGCCGGGAATCGGCGGCGAAATTGCTCGAATCGCTGCGGCAGAATCCGCCGAAGGGGCCATCCCCGCCGATGCCTCCCGCCGATCAGTTGGTTACGCCCACTGGTGAGCCGCTGTCGTCCCAGCCCACACGTCCGGCCCGGGCACCGGTCAAGCCGAGGAATCCCGGGTAATGGGATTCGGAAATTGCGGATAATGCGCTTTCCGGTGCGGTTCTCCTTCGTGTCGTAACAATAGCCCGCTATAGGGCGGCGATGTCCTCGATCAGACCCTGGCGCGATATCGCGCGCCGCAAGAGCCGCCAGATCATGGTCGGCACTGTGCCCGTCGGCGGCGATGCGCCGATCACGGTGCAGACCATGACCAACACCCTCACCTCGGATGCAGTCGCGACGATCGACCAGATCCGCCGCTGCGAGGAGGCCGGTGCCGATTTGATCCGGGTCTCCTGCCCCGATGTCGAAAGCACGGCGGCGCTAAGGGAAATCGTCCGCGCCGCATCGGTACCGCTGATCGCTGACATCCATTTCCACTACAAGCGCGCTCTTGAGGCCGCAGACGCCGGCGTCGCCTGCCTGCGGATCAATCCCGGCAACATCGGCTCTTCGGAGCGCGTTGCCGAAGTGGTGCGCGCCGCCAAGGCCAACGGCTGTGCTATCCGCATCGGCGTCAATGCCGGCAGTCTCGAGAAGGACTTGCTGGAAAAATACGGCGAGCCCTGCCCTGATGCGTTGGTCGAAAGCGCGCTCGATCACATCAAGCTGCTGCAAGACCACGATTTCCACGAATACAAGGTGGCGGTGAAGGCGAGCGATACCTTCCTTGCCGTCGCTGCCTATATGCAACTGGCGGACGCGGTCGATTGCCCGCTGCATCTCGGCATCACCGAGGCCGGCGGGCTGATCGGCGGCACGGTCAAGAGCGCGATCGGCATCGGCAATCTGCTGTGGGCCGGCATCGGCGACACGATTCGCGTCTCGCTTTCAGCCGAGCCGGAAGAAGAAGTGCGCGTCGGCTTTGAAATCCTGAAGAGCCTGGGTCTGCGCACCCGCGGCGTCCGCGTCGTCTCCTGTCCCAGCTGCGCGCGGCAGGGCTTCGACGTGATCCGCACGGTCGAAGCGCTGGAAAGCCGCCTCAGCCACATCAAGACGCCGCTGTCGCTCTCAGTGCTCGGCTGCGTGGTCAACGGCCCCGGCGAGGCGCGCGAGACCGATATCGGCATCACTGGCGGCGGTAACGGCAAACATATGGTGTACCTCTCGGGCGTCACCGATCACCATGTCCAGAGCGCGGATATGCTCGATCATATCGTCGCGCTGGTCGAGGCGAAGGCGGCGGAGCTGGAGGCGGCAAGCTGCGGGGCTGAAGCAGCCGAGTAGATCAATCGAGCAAAGGCCCTGATGAACGTCCGGTCGGCGGCGTTGGCAAAACAGTAACCTCTGGCGGTTAGCTTGCTGCCAATGAAACGCCTGTTGTTCATGGCCGGTGCCTTGGCCTTCGCGGCATATTCGTATGCGCCGACGCTGTCGGTGTCGCCTCGATCGGCGATCAAAGCCACGGATACCCAGCCGGGCACTCTCCGAAGCGAAAACGCCGGGGATGCCAGCCTGAATGCGATGCAGGTGACCGTAATCGACCGCGACTCATCCGGCCAGTTTCACCTCAGCGTCCTGGTCAATGGTGAAGACGTGAACTTCCTTATCGATACCGGGGCAGACACGGTGGCGCTGACCGTGGATGACGCCCAGCGCCTTGGCTTCGATATCGATCCCGACAGCTTCGAGCCAATTTCGCAGACCGCCTCGGGCACCGGTTATGGCACTATTGTCGAACTGGACCGGATCGAACTGGGCAGTGATGAGTTCCGCAATGTCCCTGCGATGGTGATCGACGGTCTGGGGACAAACCTGCTCGGCCAATCGGTGCTGGCCAAGCTCGGCAAGGTTGAGCTGCAGGGCGACCGGATGATCATCTATCACCAGTAGAGGCGCGCATACGCAAAGGCCCCGCCGGAACGTTCCAACGGGGCCTTTGCGCAGGTTTGCCAGAAAGCGAAGCTTATTGCGCTTCGCCGCCCGTGATCAGGTAATCTCCGGCATCGGCATCGGTGCCGTGGGTTTCGCCTTCGACTGCCGCCAGCGGATCGTCGCCGATAGCCGCTTCCGGACCCTGAGCAAGCTCGGCTGCATGTTCTTCCGCCGCTGATACCGGCGCGATCAGGGCTGCCTGCAGCTTGCGGTACTGCGCGCGCAACGCTGCGTCGCGGCTCGAGGCGGCAACCCGCAGGCGGTTCATGCCGGCGCCGGTGCCCGCCGGGATCAGCCGGCCGACGATGACGTTCTCCTTGAGGCCGATCAGCGAATCGGTCTTGCCCTCGACCGCCGCCTGGGTGAGCACGCGGGTGGTCTCCTGGAAGCTTGCCGCCGAGATGAACGAGCGCGTCTGCAGGCTCGCCTTGGTGATGCCAAGCAGCACCGGCTTGCCCTCGGCAAACTTCTGGCCCGGCGCGAGCTTGGCGTTGTATTCGTTCATTTCCTCATGGTCGAGCTGTTCGCCGGCGAGCAGGGTGGTGTCGCCGCCATCGGTGATTTCAACCTTCTGCAGCATCTGGCGAACGATCACCTCGATATGCTTGTCGTTGATCTTCACACCCTGCAGACGATAGACCTCCTGGATCTCGGCGACGAGATATTCGGCCAGGGCCACGACCCCCATGACTTCAAGAATGTCATGCGGGTCGGGAGAACCCGAAATCAGATTGTCGCCCTTTTTGACCCAGTCGCCTTCCTGGACGTCGATCACCCGGCTTTTGGGAATCAGATATTCGACCGGTTCGCCCTCTTCCGGGATGATCGCGATCTTGCGCTTGGCCTTGTAGTCGCGGACGAATTCGATCCGGCCAGCAATCTTGGCAATGATCGAATTGTCTTTCGGCTTGCGCGCCTCGAACAGCTCGGCAACGCGCGGCAGACCGCCGGTGATGTCGCGAGTCTTGGCGGCTTCGCGGCTGGCACGCGCCAGCACGTCACCGGCCTCGACCCTTTGCCCGTCCTCGACCGAGAGCGAGGTGCCCGGCGCCATCATGTAGCGCGCGGCCTCACCCGAATCCTCGTCGAGCAGGGTCAGCCGCGGCCGCAGGTCTTCCTTCTTGGACCGGCCAGTGGCGCGGTTTTCGGTAACGATGCGCTGGGTAATACCGGTCGCCTCGTCGGCCTGCTCGGTCAGTGTGCGCCCGTCGATCAGATCCTGGTATTTAACGATACCGGGCTTCTCGGTGATCACCGGCAGGGTGAACGGATCCCACTCGGCCAAGCGGTCGCCCTCAGTAAGGATGGCGCCGTCCGCGTGAAGCAAGTGGGTGCCGTAAGGCACACGGTGGATCGCGCGCTCACGCCCATCGGTATCGAACACCACGATCTCGCCGTTGCGCGCCAGGCTGAGGCGCCGGCCACGCTTGTCGGTGATGGTCGGGATGTCACGGTAGGTCACGGTGCCGTCACACAGCGTATCGAGATGCGACTGCTCGTTGACCTGTGCCGCGCCGCCGATGTGGAAAGTGCGCATGGTCAGCTGGGTGCCCGGCTCACCGATTGACTGGGCGGCGATGACGCCAACCGCCTCGCCGATGTTGACCGGCGTACCGCGTGCCAGATCTCGGCCATAGCACTTGCCGCAGACGCCCTGCTGGGCCTCGCAGACCAGCGGACTGCGAATGCGCGCTGCCTGGATTCCCGTGGCTTCGATCGCGGCTGTGGTCGGCTCATCGAGCAACGTGCCGCTCTTGACGATGATCGTGCCATCCTTGTCGGCGATGTCCTGGGCCAGGGTGCGGCCGAGGATGCGTTCGCCCAGCGAAGCAATGACCGAGCCGCCCTGAACAATCGAGCGCATTTCCAGCGCGCGCTCGGTGCCACAATCCTCGACGACAATGACACAATCCTGCGACACATCGACGAGGCGGCGGGTCAGGTAGCCCGAGTTTGCCGTCTTCAGCGCAGTGTCGGCCAGGCCCTTGCGAGCACCGTGGGTCGAGTTGAAGTATTCAAGGACGGTCAGGCCTTCCTTGAAGTTCGAGATGATCGGCGTTTCGATGATTTCGCCCGAAGGCTTGGCCATCAGCCCGCGCATACCAGCGAGCTGCTTCATCTGCGTCGGCGAACCGCGCGCGCCCGAGTGGCTCATCATGTAGATCGAGTTGATCGGTTTCTGGCGGCCATGCTCGTCCTTTGGCGTGGCGCGGATTTCGTCCATCATGGCGTTGGCCACCTGGTCGCCGCAGCGGCTCCAGGCGTCGATTACCTTGTTGTACTTTTCCTGCTGGGTGATCAGCCCGTCCTGGTACTGCTGCTCATAATCGGCAACCAGCGCCTTGGTTTCATCGACCAGCCCGACCTTCGAATCCGGAATGATCATGTCATCCTTGCCGAAGGAAATGCCGGCCTTGAACGCGTGGCGGAAGCCCAGGCTCATGATCGCGTCGGCGAACAGCACAGTGTCCTTCTGGCCGGTGTGGCGATAGACCTGATCGATGACGTCGCCGATTTCCTTCTTGGTGAGCAGGCGGTTGACGATCTCGAAGGGCACCTTGTGGCTCTTGGGCAGGCACTCGGCGATCAGCATGCGGCCGGGTGTGGTCTCGAACCGGCGCAAATATTGCTTGCCCTGCTCGTCGGTCTGCGGGACCCGGCTGGTGACCTTGGAGTGCAGCGTGACAGCGCCGGCTTCCAGCGCCTGATGCACTTCGGCGAGATCGGCAAGCAGCATGCCCTCGCCCGGCTCGCCCTCGATATCCATCGACAGATAATACAGTCCCAGGACCATGTCCTGCGATGGTACGATGATCGGCTTGCCGTTAGCGGGGCTGAGGATGTTGTTGGTCGACATCATCAGCACACGGGCTTCCAGCTGGGCTTCCAGGGAAAGCGGAACGTGAACGGCCATCTGATCGCCATCGAAGTCGGCATTGAATGCCGAGCAGACCAGCGGGTGCAGCTGGATCGCCTTGCCCTCGATCAGCACCGGCTCGAACGCCTGGATGCCGAGGCGGTGAAGCGTCGGCGCGCGGTTGAGCAGCACCGGATGCTCGCGGATCAC
>JANONQ010000218.1:0-6845 GCA_031420935.1 Novosphingobium sp.
TGCGCCGCAAGCCGCCCAACTGCCTTTGTTTTACAACGATCTGATGCCGCTTAACAGCCGCGATCACGGCAAGTGGCACAGCCGCTCGACCGACAAGGCGAAATGGCTTGCCGGCCAGCACGCCGTGCCGCTGACGGTTGAGGAATTTCCCCAGGCGCAGCGCAATTTCCCGATCATCTTCTCGATCGGCGAAAGTCCGGTGCCGCTGGCGCTGATGGGCCTCAATGAAGGCGTTAATGTTTTCGTCAGCGAAGACGGCGAAGTCAGCGGCCCGGTCTATGTACCCGCCTATGCCCGCCGCTATCCGTTTATGCTGGCCCGGCTAAACCCCGACGCGACCGACCTGTCGCTTTGCTTCGACCCGACCACCGACCTTATCGGCGAGTTCGATGACGGTGCCCCGCTGTTCGATGGGGAAAATCCCACCGAATCTTGCAAGGCAACGCTCACCTTCTGCGAGCAATTCGAGATAGCCGGGCAAAAGACCCAGAATTTCATGGAAGAGCTGCAGAAGAACAAGCTGCTAATGGACGGCGAGGTCGCCATCCAGCAGCAAGGCAATGAGCAACCTTTCGTCTATCGCGGTTTCCAGATGGTCGACGAAACCAAGCTGCGCGAAGTGCGCGGCGATGTGCTGCGGCAGTGGAATCAGAACGGGCTGCTGGCGCTGATCTATGCCCATCTGTTTTCGCTGGAGCTGATGCGGGATATCTTTGGCCGTCAGGTGGAGCTTGGCAAGGGGCCGGTAACGCTGCCAAAATTGTGATCGCTTGATGCGGTCAGGCGCTGATTGCCGCTATGTCGCGCTGTAATTCGCTCAAGGCCGATTCAGCCTTGTAACTTCCGCCAATTCGGCCTAGATTAATCATGTTCTGCTGGTGCTACCCTCATGGCCCAGCAGTTCTTGGTGCACTTTGTGCACCTCCTCCCTGAACCTTGGCCACCTCGTGCATTGCGCGAGGTGGTTTTTTATCAGGATTCGCGTTTTTCACCGCGTCAGCGCCGCGACAAGTTATTCCGCAGCTTCTTGCCAACTCGCTACGGCATCCAATTGGCCCAGCGTCGCCACTTCACCTGCCAGGCGCCGCACCAGTCCTGCCAGCAGATGAACCATCGCGGCGAAGCCCTTTCCCGGTTCGGCCAGACGCATATCCAGATAGCTACTGCGGTCGATCTCGAGCTGGAGCGCATGCCGGCCAAGCTCCGGCGCACCGTGGCGTTCCAGCACATAGCCGCCGGCATAGGGCCGATTGTGAGCAGTGCCACGGCGCATCTCGGCAAAATAGGTGAACACCGAGCCAACCAGGCTGCCCTTGCAGGTCGCGCCAAAGCGGTCTCCCAGCACGAATTCCGGCGGAGGCTGGCCACCACGCGGGGCGAGCGGCGGCATAGAATGCAGGTCGAGCAGCAGCGCCGCGCCCCAGCGATCACGCAATTCCGTCAACGCTTCGCCAAGGGCGGCGTGATAGGGCTCATGAACGCCGACGATCCGCGCCGACAACTCGGCTTCGTCATGCCGCCGCTTCCACAGTTCGCCGAGTCCCGGCAGGCGCCGCGGGATCAGGCCCAGTCCGCTGCGTGCGCGCCGACCGGGCGTGTAACTGCCGACCTCGGCCGGCCCGCTGCGGCTGAACATCTCCCAGTCAACATCGTCGGCGGCGCGATTGAGATCGATCATCGCCCGCGGTGCATGTGCGATTAGCAGAGCAGCCCCGGTCTGCCGGGCGACTTCCTTGGCGAGGACATCGACGTAGCGATCCTCAAGCCTGAGCGAGGTATGGCCGGGATTGCGCATCCGCTCGAGCAGCGAGCCGGTATAGGCGCGGCCGGCGTGGGGCACGGCGATCAGCACGGGAATTGTCGAAGGGACGGGTCCGCTCAGGCTGAAGGCGTGAGCGTCGGGAAATCCGGGTATTTCCCCTCCGCCCCGCGAGTGCGAATCGCTGCTGCTAGCTCCTTCTTGGGTCATCGCCGCTTGCTGAACTGTCCGGCGGCCTGTGTCAAAGTCGGGCAGCGGCAAAATCAGGTAAGTTTTTTAACGCCAGTCGACGTATAGACCTTCTGAGGCGGTGCTTCGAGCAGTCCGTCTTGCAAATGGGACGAATCGATGAACCGCATCCTGCTTGCCGAAGACGAAGAAGCCATGCGCACCTATCTCGCCCGGGCGCTGGAAAATGCTGGCTATGACGTGGTTGCGGTCGACCGCGGTACTGCCGCCATCCCTTACCTTGAGGCTGAGCATTTCGATCTGCTGTTGACCGATATCGTCATGCCCGAAATGGACGGCATCGAACTCGCGCAGCGCTGCGCCGAGCTGTGCCCGGACACCAAGGTGATTTTCATCACCGGTTTTGCCGCGGTCTCCCTCAAAGCCAGCCGCGAAGCGCCGCATTCCAGGGTGCTGTCCAAACCGTTCCATCTGCGCGACCTGGTCATGGAAGTGCAGCGGGTTCTCGGCCAATCCGCACAAGCTTTGAACTGACGCCGCTGCCTGGGCCACGCCGAGGACAGGCCCTTCGACTTTGCTCAGGACATGCTTGCATCGCACACAAGGCGCGGCTAAAGGCGCACCCCTGCCCGGCGCGACGGCGCCGGGCAAACCAGCCCTGACCGGCGCGTCGGAGCCGGCAAATCGGATAGCGTGGGCGTATAGCTCAGTGGTAGAGCACTGTGTTGACATCGCAGGGGTCGGAAGTTCAATCCTTCCTACGCCCACCATTCCGGGATTGTGATCCCGAAAGGCGCCGCTTGCGGTGCCTTTTTCTTTGGTCGTCAGCGGGCCGCAAGCACTTCATCGACCCAGGCCGGCACTAGCTCGGTGGCAGGGCCATGGCGAGACTGGTGGAACCACGGCGAGCCCTTGGAGGGATCGAGGTTGAGCTCCAGCGTATCCGCACCCAGATCGCGCGCCTGGCGTACGAATCCGGCCGCCGGATAGACCGCGCCCCGACGTGCCGATCGAGACGAACAGGTCACAGTCCCGCAGGGCGGCGTGGATCGTCTCCATGTGGTAGGGCATTTCGCCGAACCAGACGACATCGGGCCTGAGTTGGCGGGCGCTGCATGCCGGGCAGGCCGGGCGCTCGATCAGCGGACCGGTCCAGGGCGAGCGGACATCGCAGGTGGTACACCAGGCGTTGAGGTGCTTACCGTGCATGTGCAGGACATGCGCCGCGCCGGCGCGCTCATGCAGGTCATCGACATTCTGGGTGACGATCAGCAGGTCCCCGGTCCATTCCCCGTCCAGGCGGGCGAGCGCCTCATGCGCGGCGTTAGGCTCCTTGGTCTGGATCGCGGCGCGGCGCATATCGTAGAAGCGCAGGACGAGGTCTGGATCGCGCGCGAAAGCTCCCGGCGTGGCGACGTCCTCCACCCGGTGCTGTTCCCACAGCCCGCCTTCACTGCGGAAGGTGTCGATCCCGCTTTCGGCGCTGACTCCGGCGCCGGTGAGGACGACGATATTGCGGATGCTTCTCATCGCGGCCATGAAGCATGACCGCGAGGGGAGTTGCAATGGCGAGAATCGGAATCATCGGCAGCGAGGGGCGCATGGGCCGCGCACTAGTGGATGCGATCGCCGCCGCAGGCGAATCGCATGCCGGCGGGATCGACTTTGGCGGCGAACCGGCGGCGCTGGCAGCGACAAGCGATGTACTGGTCGATTTCTCCAACCCCAAGGCGTTGGAGGCCAACCTCGATGCCGCCATCGCCGTGGGCGTGCCGATCGTGGTCGGCACCACCGGTCTCGAAGAACGCCACCACTGGCTGTGCGATCATGCCGCTGGCAGCATCGCGGTGCTGCAAACCGGCAATACGTCGCTCGGCGTCACTATGCTCGCCTGGCTGGTGCGCGAGGCGGCGGCGCGGCTGGGCGAGGACTGGGATATCGAGATTGTCGAAACGCATCACCGGATGAAGGTCGATGCGCCCTCCGCCACCGCGCTGCTGCTGGGCGAAGCGGCGGCGAAGGGGCGGGGCGTGCTGCTTGCCGACAGCAGCGAGCGTGGCC
Organism: Novosphingobium sp.; assembly: GCA_031420935.1. GTDB lineage: Bacteria > Pseudomonadota > Alphaproteobacteria > Sphingomonadales > Sphingomonadaceae > Novosphingobium. The sequence continues at coordinate 4,010 of JANONQ010000218.1, forward strand.
GAGACGGCATCACCGGCGCGCGCCAGCCCGGCGCGATCGGCTTTGCCAGTTTGCGCGGCGGCAGCGTGGCAGGCGACCACACCGTCCATTTCCTTGCCGACGACGAACGCATCGCCCTCTCCCACCTCGCCGAAAATCGCGCGATTTTTGCCCGTGGCGCGGTCAGGGCGGCGCAGTGGCTGATCGGCAGGCCAGCCGGCCGATATACGATGGGCGAGGTGCTGGGGCTCACTTGACAATGTCCGTTAGATTGTACATGTTCCTGTCATGGATATTGTTACTTTTTCTGAGGCGCGCAACAACCTGAAGTCCGTTCTGGACAAGGTCGTCGATAACAGCATGCCGACGGTGATCTTTCGCCAAAGGGGCAAGAGTGTGGTCGTCATGTCCAAGGACGACTATGACCGGTTAAGCGAAACCGCATATCTGGTTTCCAGTCCAGCCAATGCCAAGCGCCTGCGTGAATCGGTTGCGCAGATCGATGCAGGCAAAGGAATCGAAGTCAATCCCGACACGATGAAGCCAGTTTGAAGCTCGTCTTTTCGCCCCGAGCTTGGGAGGACTATCGCTGGTGGGCCGACCAGGATCGCAAGCTGCGTGCCAAGGTCGACGCGTTGATCGCCGATTGCATGCGATCGCATTTCAAGGGCGTGGGCAAACCTGAACCTCTTAAGGGCGAATTCTCTGGTCTGTGGTCGCGCCGGATCGATGACGAACATCGCATGGTCTACCGGATATCCGGAAGCGGCGATGCCCAAACCCTCGAAGTCCACCAATTGCGCTTTCACTACAACAAATGAATCGCACCGAGACCTTCGAATTCTTCCGCCGCCTCGCCGAAGCCAATCCATCGCCCGAGACTGAACTTGCCTACGGCAACACCTACCAGCTGCTGGTCGCCGTCGTTCTCTCCGCGCAGGCGACCGATGTCGGGGTCAACAAGGCGACCCGGGCGCTGTTTCTCGACGTCACGACGCCGCAGCAGATGGTCGCGCTGGGCGAGGAAGCTTTCAAGCAGCACATCAAGACCATCGGGCTGTTCAACGGCAAGGCGAAGAATGTCATCGCGCTGTCCGAAATTCTGGTGCGCGAGCATAGCGGCGAGGTGCCTGCCGACCGCGATGTGCTCATTACGCTCCCCGGCGTCGGCCGCAAGACCGCCAACGTCGTGATGAACTGCGCCTTCGGGGCGGAGACCTTCGCGGTCGACACCCATATCTTCCGCGTCGGCAACCGCACCGGCCTCGCCAAGGGCAAGAATGTGCTGGCCGTGGAGCAGCAGCTCGAGAAGAAAGTGCCGCAGCCGTTCCGGGTCGGCGCGCATCACTGGCTGATCCTGCATGGGCGCTATGTCTGCAAGGCGCGCACGCCCGAATGCTGGCGCTGCCCGGTAGTCGACCTTTGCGCCTACAAGCTCAAGACCAAGGAACCTGCGGCGCGACAAAGCGTTTCAACTGGACGCAAAAGCGCCACGAACCGCCGATGAAGGAAAATGCCATGCGCCGCCCGCTGCTTGCCCTCACCCTTCCCCTGCTGGGGCTTGCCGCTTGCACCTACGACCGGCCCGGGGATCGCGGGCCCTATGTACCGGCTGCGCGGATCACCGGCCCCGCCGAAAGCTGCGTATCGCTCACCCAGCTGCGCGATTCCCGCGTGCGCGACGACTTTACGATCGACTTCATGCGCGATGGCCGGCGCGGCTGGCGCAATGTGTTGCCCAACCGCTGCTCGGGGCTGAAGAGCCGCGACTCCTTCACCTACAAGACATCGCTCAGCCAATTGTGCAGCACCGACATCATTTACGTCCTGGAAAACTACGGCGGCAGCCTGGAGCGTGGGTCCGGTTGCGGGCTGGGCCAGTTCGTGCCGATCGAACTGGAGCCTCGCCGCTAACTCTCGCTCCGCGCCGAGATCACCGTCGCGGCGACCAGATCGCCGACCACGTTGAGCGTGGTGCGGCACATGTCGAGAAAGCGGTCGACACCTAGGATCAGCCCGATGCCTTCCGGCGGCACGCCCACCGAGACGAGAATCAGCGCGATCACCGGCAGCGATCCGGCCGGGACCCCCGCAGTGCCGATGCCGGCCAGGATGCACACCAGCATGACGAACAGCTGATCGCTCAAGCCCAACTGCACGCCGAAAAACTGGGCGAGGAACAGCACCGTCACGCCCTCGAACATGGCGGTGCCGTTCTGGTTGGCGGTCGCCCCGATGGTCAGCACGAAGCGGGCGATGCGCGGCGGCAGCTTGAGCCGGGTTTCGGCGACGCGCAGCGCGGTCGGCAGGGTCGCGTTCGACGATGAGGTGGCGAAGGCCATGACCGTCGCCTCCTGGGTCTCGCGGAAAAAGTCGATCGGGTTCTTGCGGCCAAGAGACGCCAGCAGCGCCGGATAAACCACGAACATTTGTATCGCCAGCGCCAGCAGCACCACCCCGACATAGGCGGCGAGCTTGACGATCAGCTCCCAGCCGAACTGGGATGCCAGATTGAATATGAAGCAGAAAATGGCGATGGGCGCGAGCTGGATGACGAGGCCGATCAGCCGCATTGAAACCTCGAACACTCCCTCGAAAACCTGCTTCAGCGGCTCGGTGCGCGGACCCTGCACCAGCAGCAGGCCGATGCCGAAGAACAGCGCGAAAAACATCACCGCCAGCACGTCGTTCGCGCTCATCGCGGCGATCAGATTGGAGGGCACGATATTGATCAGTGCATCGACCCCGGTCTTGGCCTCGCCCGATTTCTGGATGATCCCCGCCGCCCCGGCACTTGCCTCGCCGATCATCGCGCGCGCTGCGGCTGGTTCCACGCCCGCACCGGGCTGCAGCAAAT
>JANONQ010000219.1:0-5939 GCA_031420935.1 Novosphingobium sp.
GCTCATGCCGCTTTCGGGCATAATCACTTCTTCAAGAACAATTACGTGTTCAAGCAGTGGACCGACGCCGAGGGCATTCTCGACTATCTTGCTTTCGCCAAGCGCTACATCGCGCAATGCGAGGAGCGCCACGGCCAGATCGCGGTCGAGCAGGTGCTTGATGCGGCGCATGCGCTGATGAACCAGGGCGTGCACCGCAGTGCTCAGGTGCGCGCGCGCGATCTCAAGGCGGAGGCGGCCCGTGAAGCCGAGCGGCATACCTATCGCGACCAGATCTACGACGACCTCTGGCGCACGTTGCCGAAGAGCGGGAAATTGCCGCCGGCCAAGGCGGACGCACGGCGCCAGGCGCTCAACCTGCCGCAGGAGAACATCCTCTATTTCCTCGAAAAATCAGCCCCCAAGCTGCAAGACTGGCAGCGCGAGATTTTGCGCATTGTCCGGCTGATCGCGCAATATTTCTACCCGCAGCGCCAGACCAAGGTGATGAACGAGGGCACCGCCAGCTACTGCCACTACCGGATCATGACGACGCTGCACGAACGCGGGCAGTTGACCGATGGCTCATTCCTCGAGTTCCTGCAGTCGCACACCAATGTGGTCCATCAGCCGACCTTCGATTCGGGTCATTTCGGCGGGTTCAATCCCTATGCGCTGGGCCTGGGCATCATGCAGGACATCGAACGGGTCTGCACTGTGCCGACCGAAGAGGACCGCCTGTGGTTCGGCCATATCGCCGGCTCTGGCGACGCGATGAGCGTGCTGAAGGATATCTGGGCGAACTACCGCGACGAGAGCTTCGTCGGACAGTTTCTCAGCCCGCACCTGATCCGCAAATGGCGGCTGTTCCAGATTCTCGATCACGAAGCGGAGTCGGAGCTGAGAGTCGATGCGATCCACAATGAGCGTGGCTACAGGCGCATCCGCCGGGCGCTGGCGCGGGAATACGATATCGGTCGGCAGGAGCCGGATATCCAGATCGTCGATGTCGATTTTGCCGGCGACCGGGTGCTGATGCTGGAACATCAGATCGCCGATGGCGTGCTGCTGGAGGAAGGCGATCTCGCGCTGGTTCTGCAAAACCTCGCCAATCTGTGGGGTTACGAAGTTTGCCTGAATGAAGTGGATGGCGAAAGCAAAAAGCAGCGCAAGCAGCACCGCGTCTCCCCCCAGGCGGGCGGCTGGGCATAACCGATTTGAGACACGCACCGGCGAATTTAGCGTTTTCAATCGCTAGAAATAGGCGTAAACGCTGCACGATTGAGGTGCCAAAATCGCAATCTTAGGAAGCGCCGGAATTGATGGCGTGACGTATATAAACGCGATGCGAGCGTTATAAGGAGATTGGTCGATGACCAATACGGATAGCCCTGCGGATTGCCTGGAACGGGCAAGAATGCATGATCGACTGGCGAGCGCTACTGACGATGCTCCGGCCCGCATGATGCATCAGGCCATGGCTGCGGAATTCCGCCGGCGAGCCGGAAATATTCTGGACAGCGGCATGGCGCCGCAAGTTTCCGCAAGCCCGATCATAGAACTGGTCGCCACCGCTTCCTGAGCCGGCGTGCCCCGCAGTGACCTACCACTGCGCCGTGCCGGTCCTTGCGCAATTGACTATCGGCGTCGCGAACGGCTGACAGCCATACCGTTAAGCTCCGGAATGGTCTTCGTGACTGCGGCTGAGCGCATGCGCGCCAGCGCCTGACGGTCGAACCACCACCACACCACGTGTCGCCGGGGTGTGAAGCTGCCCAGCCACCGGGGATATAGAACGGCGAAGCGGCGGGGCAGGTCGTGCGGACCGCTTTCGCGCAGGATTGTTGTAATTATCCGGTTCTGGAATCGCCGCACGCTGTAATTGATCATTCGGTTGTACTGATTGGTCAGGCTGGGCAAAGAGGTCAGCCGCGCCGGTTCGCAAAGAAAGCCGGCTTCCACACAGGGCAACACTCGCTCCTCGCGCCAATCAACCAGCCCGCCCAGCTCGGTCTTGGCCAGCGCGCCGATCAGGCCGTCGTCGCCGACCAGATCGTCGGGCAGGCGGATGCCGCTGGCGCGCAGGCGGCCGACAAAGCCGGCGGAGAGTGCATAGAGATCGCCGAATATGCCGTGGCTGGCGACCAGTTCCTCCCGGTATTGGCCAGCCCTGCGGCCATTGCATGGCAGTCCTGCCGCCGCGTTGGCGGCCGGATTGGCGGTGAGTGTTCGCGCCAGTGCGGCAATCGATCCAGGCACCAGCTCCGCATCGCCATCCACGAAAATATAGGCCTGCGACGCGCTGACCGGCGTATCCAGCACAAACCGGTTCCAGCTCCGCGACTTGCCGCCCTCAGGCCAGTCGTGGACCGTCACAAATGCGCCGCCAATCGAGCGGGCGATCGCAGCGGTGCGGTCACGCGAGCCGTTCACCACGACATGGACCGCGATAGCAGGATCGCTCAGCGGCAGACTTGCGAGGCAGGCGGCGATACGCCGCTCCTCATTATGCGCCAGCACCGCGATAACGATCTCCGGGACGCTGTCCGTCTGTTCGGCGGGCGCGCTGTGAGGCGCAGCTGTAACCGGTGGGATATTCCTTGCCATCGCCCGGTTATGACAGCGCAAAGTTTAAGCTGCTTTAAGGCGGGGGAAGGGTAATGCGCGCGAAAGAACCTGTTTTGCCGCGCCGCCGATTGGTGATGGCGGTTCGGCGCATCTGTCTGTATGGGGCCCATCTGCCGCCGAGATAGCAGATTGGCGCGCGCATGATCTGATCCAATAAGATCCGCCTATGCTGAGCTTGTCGAAGCACGGTCCTATTGTTTCTGTGCGCACAAGGAACAGAATTGCCCCTCGACTGGCGCCACCCGTTTTTGATGTAGAGATTTCATGCCATTTCCCGATCTTGCCCCACCAATTGCCGCCGCCCTGACTGACCGGGGCTACACCGACCTGACACCGGTTCAGGCGGCTGTACTCGAGCCCGATGCCATGGGCCGCGATCTGATCGTTTCGGCGCAGACCGGCTCGGGCAAGACGGTCGCCTTCGGCCTTGCAATGGCCCAGCAGCTGCTGGCGGACGGCGCGGAGATGCCGGGATACGGCCCGCCGATTGCGCTGGTCATCGCGCCAACGCGCGAGCTTGCCCTGCAAGTTAGCCGGGAGTTGACCTGGCTGCTGGCCGGGCTGAAGGCGCGCATCACCACCTGCGTTGGCGGGATGGACCCGTCGGCGGAGCGGCGCGCGCTGTTTGCCGGCACCCATATCGTGGTCGGCACGCCTGGCCGGCTGCGCGATCATCTTGAACGCGGCGCGCTCGAGCTGTCCAAGCTGCGTTTCGCCGTGCTCGATGAGGCGGACGAGATGCTCGACATGGGTTTCCGCGACGATCTCGAGCAAATCCTCGACGCCACCCCGGGCGAGCGCCGCACGCTGATGTTTTCGGCAACCATGCCCCGGCCTATCGTCGCGCTGGCCAAGCGCTATCAACGCGATGGTCTGCGCATCTCCACCGTTGGTGACGACCGCGGACATGGCGATATCACTTATCAAGCCGTCGCAGTCTCGCCCGCCGATATCGAACATGCGGTGATCAACCTGCTCCGCTTCCACGAGGCCGAGACCGCGATGCTGTTCTGCGCGACGCGCGACAACGTCCGCCACCTGCATGCAGCGCTGGTCGAGCGTGGATTCGCCGCAGTCGCGTTGTCGGGCGAGCACAGCCAGAGCGAGCGCAATCACGCGCTACAAGCGCTGCGCGACAAGCGGGCGCGGGTTTGCGTCGCCACCGATGTCGCCGCGCGCGGCATCGACGTCGCCTCGCTCAGCCTGGTGATCCATGTCGAGATACCGCGCGATGCCGAGATCCTGCAGCACCGTTCGGGCCGGACCGGGCGGGCGGGCAAGAAGGGCACCGCCGTGGTGGTCGTGCCCTATCCGCGCCGCAAGCGGGTCGAGATGATGCTGCGCGGTGCGCGCATTGCCGCCGATTGGGTCGAAGTGCCAAGCCCGGAAGCGATCCGCGCGCAGGACCGCGAGCGGTTGATCACAGCGCTGCTCGAACCGATCGAAGCCAGCGAGGAAGAGCTTTTGCTGGCGGCGCGACTGCTCGAACAGAAGAGCCCGGAAGAAATCGCCGCAGCGCTGGTTCGGGTGCACAGCAGCCGGTTGCCGCAGCCGGAAGAACTCATCGACCTTTCGTCCAAGCGCGCCACTGGCACCGAGCAGGGCCGGCCGGACCATCACCGCGAGGGCTTCGACGATACAGTCTGGTTCCGCATGGACATTGGCCGCCGCCAGAACGCCGACCCGCGCTGGATCCTGCCGCTGCTGTGCCGCCGCGGCCACATCACCCGCAACGAGATCGGCGCCATCCGTATCGCCGCCAGCGAAACTTTTTTCCAGGTCCCCCGCAGTGTTGAGGCGAAATTTCGCGCGGCGCTGGTCCGCACCGCGGTGCCAGGCAGCGAGGACGAAAGCGGTATCACCATCGAGCCATCGCCCGAAACGCCCCGCGATGCGGCCAGGGAAAACACCCGCCGCGCCCCGCGTCAGCATGAGCCGCGCGGCGCGTCGGAGCGTCCCCGGCCTCCGCGTCAGCACGAGCCGCATAGTGCGCCGGAGCAACCCCGTACCCCGCGCCAGCAAGAGCCGTATAGTGCGCCGGAGCAACCCCGCACCCCGCGCCAGCAAGAGGCGCGCAGCGCACCGGAACAAGCCCGCGCCGCCCCTGAGAGCCGGCCGACACTCGCCCCTCGACCTGCCGGCGAGGGCCGGCCTGCCAGCGAAGGCAATCGCCCCTACAAGGCCAAACCCGCCTTCCTCGGCAAATCCGGCTTCAGTGGCAAGCCAGGTTTCAAGGGCAAGGCAGACTTCAAGGACAAGTCAGACTTTAAGAGCAAGCCAGGTTTCAAGGGTAAGTCGGATTTCAAAGGCAAGTCCGACTTCAAGGGCAAGCCGGGCTTTAAGGGCAAGGGCCCGCCCGCCCGGTGAGCGGCGCTGAAATCCGCATCCTCGTCGATGCCGATGCCTGCCCGGTGAAGGACGAGGTCTACAAAGTCGCCTTTCGCCACGGCATTGCCGTCACCATCGTCAGCAACAGCCCGATCCGGGTGCCCGATCATCCGCTGATCGGCCGGGTGGTGGTGGGCGATGCTTTCGATGCGGCCGACGACTGGATTGCCGAGGCCTGCACGCCGCGCAGCGTCGTCATCACCGGCGACATTTTGCTGGCCGACCGCTGCCTGAAGGCGGGCGCGGTGGTGATGGCCCACAACGGCAAGCCGTTCACCCCCGCCTCGATCGGCGGTGCCATCGCCACCCGCGCGATCATGGCCGATCTGCGGGCTGGCGGAGACGCGGTCGGCGGGCCGCCACCCTTCGGCAAGACTGACCGCTCGCGCTTCCTCTCGGCACTGGACGAGGCGCTGGTGCGGCAGGCTCGTGCTGCGGTGCAACAAAGACCGTTGCCGACCGGGGGTTAAAACGGCTAAGGGCGCGCGATGCTCAATATTACCGACATCACCGTCCGCCTCGGCGGGCGCACGATACTCGACGGCGCAACGTCCCGCCTGCCGCCGCGCGGCCGCATCGGATTGATCGGACGCAACGGCGCCGGCAAATCGACGCTGGTGCGGGTGATCGCCAACATGCTCGAGCCCGACAGCGGCTCGATCGAGATGCCGCGCGGCAGCCGCATCGGCTATATCGCGCAGGAAGCGCCGGGTGGCGAGGCCTCGCCGTTCGACACTGTGCTGGCCGCCGATACCGAGCGCGCCGCACTGATGACGGAAAGCGAGGTCAGCCACGATCCCCATCGCCTCGCCGAAATCCATGAGCGGCTGATCGCCATCGAAGCCCATTCGGCACCTTCGCGCGCCGCCCGGATCCTGAGCGGCCTCGGCTTCGACGAAGCGGCGCAGCGCCGTCCGCTCGAGAGTTTTTCCGGCGGCTGGCGG
>JANONQ010000220.1:0-3470 GCA_031420935.1 Novosphingobium sp.
CGCGCCGACGAGTCGCTCGATGGCACAACGGCGGACCAGTAATACTGGTTGAACACGTTCTTGCCCCAGAGCATCACCCGCCATTGGCCGTCCTCGGCTTCATAGCCAAGCCGGGCATCGACCGTGGCATAGCCCTTGATGGTGTAGGGATAAGGCCCGACACCCGGCGCAATCCGGTAACGCGGGCCATTAGGCAGCGTCGTGACCCCCCCGCCGAGGGCTGCATCCTGGCTGGACTTGTAATTGACCGTGACCCCGAAGAACGGCGTAGCACCGCCCGGATTGGCGCGATAATCGAGGTTGCCCGATGCCGAGAATTTCGGCGTGTAGGGCAGCGGGTTACCGGACAGATCCTCCCGATTATCTCCACCCGAGACGTAATTCGGATTGTCGAGGCCGCCAAAGATATCATAGCCAAAAAACGTCTTGACCTTTGAATCGAGGTAGGTGGCAGCAGCAGAGATGGTCAGGCCGGGTGCAGGACGCACCGTGACATCTGCTTCCACACCGAATATCCGCGATTTAGGCACATTGACCAGTGTGTCGAGAGTGCCGAACACGTTATCCAGAAGCTTGCCGCGGACCTGCTTGTCCTTGTAATCATAATAAAATGCGGCGCCATTGAACTGCACTGCACCGTCGGCAACTGTCGCCTTGAAACCTGCTTCGAATGCCGTAACCGATTCCTGCACCACCGGCAGAGCCGAAATATAGGCCGCCGCCGCCAAGGCCGGGAAGCTGCCGGCCTTGTAGCCACGCGAAACGTTGGCATAGATCAGCACATCGTCCGACGCCTTGAAATCCAGGCCGACGCGCCACGAGACATTGTTCTGCTTGAGGGTTGCATCGAGAGGAATGCCCGGAATACCCACACCCTGGAAAATATTCGGCGTCAAAGGATTTCCATCATGGTCGGTGCCAGGCCCGGCAAGTGTTGGGCTGTTGAGCGTGACATCCGGGTGAAGGAACCCAGCCGGCAACGCCGAATTAAGCGAGTAGCTATCGCCCGGGCCAATCGGTGTAAATGCTGCCGGATTGAAACCCTGCCCCAGATTTCCCAACAAATTGAACAGCTTGTCAACATTGCCGTTAGTTAAATTATAAGCGGAATTGATCGCGTCGATTTTGGACTTAGTATAACGCGCACCGGCCTTCAGCGTTAACCGATCGCTGATTTCAAATTCCACATTGCCGAAGAAGGCATAGTTCTTGATCTTTTGACTCAACCTGTCGCCACTGGAGTTGATGTAGAGGTTGGGAGCGTAGTGGTTCGAGTTGCCATAATAGCGCAGCAACTGGTCTTCCAGAGTCTTGCTGTCTTCATAGTTGCCGCCGATGAGCCAACGGAAATTGGACGTCGGATCGTTGGCCAAGCGCAGTTCCTGGTTGAACGATTCGATCTCTCCGTGGTTCGACTGCAAATCATAGGCGACAACCGCCATACCGTCGCCATCGGTGCGCATATCCTGCTTGAAATCAACGTATGACGTCAGCGACGTCAGGGTCAGGCCGCCCAATTCGATGTCCGCGCGAAATGCGGCCTGCCAGAATTTGCGATCGGCGAACGGATCGTAATTGGTCGCTCTGGCGGTGCCAAGCACGATCCCATAGCCGGGAGCACCAAGCTGTACCGCCGTTTCCGGATCCAGTCGCAGCGTGGACCAGTCGGCCGCCCGCGGATTGAAGGGGGAAAACGGATAGCTCAACTGCGCCGAAGGGGCGCCAGGGATGAGCGGAGGGGACAGATAATTGCGCTGGGCATCAACTACCGCCGGCGAGCCGGCCACTCCCGGTCCGCCATTGTTGTTCACCTGCTCATGCACCGCAATCAACTGCTGCGCCTGCGGCTGCGACTTGTCGCGCCAGTGGTTGGCGCTGACGTTGAGCGTGATCCCATCGCTGGGCCTGACCTCGAACGTCACGCGCCCGGCATAATAGGATTGCTTGCCGTTGCCGTCGTCGCGCGTGTAGCTCCTCTGCCAGTCATCGGATCGCAGCCCGTTAAACGCCAGGCGGATGCCGGCCATCTCGCCGAGCGGACCGCTGATGAAGGCATTGCCGTCAACCTGGTTGAACCGGCCGTAGCTGATATCGCCGCCGGCGGTCAGCACATCGGTTGGCTTGGCGGCGACATAGTTGATCGCGCCGCCGGTCGAGTTCTGACCGAACAGGGTGCCCTGCGGACCCTTCAGCACTTCGACGCGCTCAAGATCGTAGGCCGAGTGGCTGGCGAGCACCGGGAAGCTCAGCGGCACCTGATCGATATAGACGCTGACCGCCGGATAGACGCCCAGCGAGCTTTCGTTGAAGCCAACGCCGCGCAGGGTGAAGATCGGGGTGTTGGTGGTGCTGGGCGTGAAGACCAGCCCGGGGGCGATCGACGCGATGTCCTCAAGCGAGGTGACCCTGCGTTCGGCCAGCGCCTCGCGGCCAATCGCCGTGATCGTCAGGCCGACATCGTTGAGGTTCTGTTCGCGCTTGTTTGCGGTAACGATGATCTCATTTACATCGACAGAACCGGTTTCATCCGCTGACTGAGCCATGGCGGGTACGCCGCTCGCCAGCATCGCCAGCACCGAGCCGCACGAAAGCATATTGAACCTGGATTTCATTGTAAATTACCCCCCTGAAAGCCCGGATCGTCCTGCGTTCTGAGCATTGATCTTTATGCGACGTTTCGTTGGTATATGGCTCTAGAGCGATGTCAATGCCCAAAGCCCACGGTTTCAGACCACCATACTGGCTCTGACAAATTCCATTGCCCCAGCAATGGCTGGTTTAGTCGATGATTTACGGCTGAGATTCGGCCTGTCGGGCGCTCGCGCACCGGATCGCAATTTCGATTACTGTTGCCGAATTGCATCATTTTGCACGATGATCAGCCTGCCGTGCGATCAGCTGCGCGGGCTCGCCGCACGTCTGGCACCCAGCCCTTAACCGAAAATGATTCGACATTTTGCGGCCTCCAAGCAATTCATGCACCGGAGCCACCCGATCCCGGAGACCCATGTGTCCATTCGCCTGTCCGATCCCTTGTCGCTCCCCTGCGGCGCCATTCTGCACAACCGGATCGCCAAGGCCGCCATGACCGAGGGCCTTGCCGACAACGAAGGCCGCGCCACGGCGCGCAATGTGCGGCTTTACGAGCAGTGGGGCGCGGGTGGCGCGGGGCTGCTGCTGACGGGCAACATACTGATCGATCACCGTTTCCTCGAGCGCCCGCGCAATGTGATCGTCGAGCGTGGCCGCGATCCCGGTGCGTTGCGCGAGCTTGCCTCTGCGGCAACCGCTCACGGCGCGCATTGCTGGGTGCAGATCAATCACCCGGGACGTCAGGCCGGCCTTGGCGCGGAGCGGTTCCTCGGACCCTCAGCGGTTCCTTACGCCACCGGCAGCGACGAGATGACCCGCGCGCTTACCTCGGGCGAGATTCACGATATCATCGACCGTTTCGCCTATGTGGCGGAAAC
>JANONQ010000221.1:0-3186 GCA_031420935.1 Novosphingobium sp.
GCTGTTTGTCGATCAGTCGACCGAGGCGGCGATCTTGGTCACCGGCATCAAGGTGGTCGACCTGCTCGCCCCCTATGCGCGCGGCGGCAAGATCGGCCTGTTTGGCGGCGCCGGCGTCGGCAAAACCGTGCTGATCCAGGAACTGATCAATAACATCGCCAAGGGTCACGGCGGCGTCTCGGTGTTCGCCGGCGTCGGCGAGCGCACCCGCGAGGGCAACGATCTCTACCACGAATTCCTCGAGGCCGGGGTTATCGCCTCGGATGCCGATGGCAATGCGATCTCGGAAGGCTCCAAGGTCGCGCTGGTGTTCGGCCAAATGAACGAGCCTCCCGGCGCCCGCGCCCGCGTCGCGCTGTCGGGGCTGACCATGGCCGAATACTTCCGCGACCAGGAAGGCCAGGACGTGCTGTTCTTCATCGACAACATCTTCCGCTTCACCCAGGCCGGCTCGGAAGTGTCGGCGCTGCTCGGGCGTATCCCGTCGGCGGTGGGCTATCAGCCAACGCTGGCCACCGACATGGGCGCGCTGCAGGAGCGGATCACCTCGACCAACAAGGGTTCGATCACCTCGGTGCAGGCGATCTACGTGCCGGCGGACGATCTCACCGATCCGGCGCCGGCGACCTCGTTTGCCCACCTTGACGCCACCACCACACTCAACCGCGCGATCTCGGAGCTGGGCATCTACCCGGCGGTCGATCCGCTTGATTCCACATCACGGGTTCTCACCCCGGCGGTTGTCGGCCAGGAGCATTACGAGACCGCCCGCCGCGTTCAGGAAACCCTGCAGAAGTACAAGAGCCTCCAGGATATCATCGCCATTCTCGGCATGGACGAGCTGTCCGAAGAAGACAAAGTTACCGTCCAGCGCGCGCGCAAGCTACAGAAATTCCTCAGCCAGCCGTTCCACGTCGCCGAGGTGTTCACCGGCATCCCCGGCAAGTTCGTCCAGATCGAGGACACCGTGAAATCGTTCAAGGCGGTGGTCGACGGCGAATACGATCACCTCCCGGAGAACGCCTTCTACATGGTCGGCGGGATCGACGAGGCGGTCGAGAAGGCCAAGCGGCTGGCTGAAGAGGCTTGATGGACTTGTCAGGGGTATTTGGCTAACATGGCATCCATGGCAGTCGATACCCTAAGCATCGCCCGTGAGTTGAAGGCTGCGGAACTGCCTGCCGTTCAGGCGGAAGCGATTGCTGCTGCAATTGGCCGATCTGCTGGCGACAGCATGGAAAATGCGGCGTCGAAAGGCGATATCGCCATTCTCAAGTCAGATGTTTCGTTGGTGCGAAGTGAGCTGATGGCGATGGAATCGAGGATCGAAACCAAGATCGAGGCGATCCAATCGAAGCTCATCATGTGGTTTGTCAGCACACAGATTGCCTTCGTCGCCATCATTGCCGCCATTATCAAGTTATAGGACCGAAATGCCCCTCCACTTCGAGCTCGTCACCCCCGCCCGGCTAGTCCGCTCCGAGGAAGTCCATATGGTTGTCGTCCCCGGCGGCGAGGGCGATTTTGGTGTGCTGGAGGGCCATGCCCCGGTCATGTCCACCATCCGCGACGGCGCCTTGATGGTCTATAAGACCGAAGGCGCCAGCCCCGAGGAAATCCGTATCCAGGGCGGGTTCGCCGAAGTCGGCGACAAGGGGCTGACCGTGCTCGCCGAGCATGTCGAAGCCTGACAAGGCCCGCGCAGCACTCCCAGGATTAACCTCGTTTACGCTTCCGGCCCGGCGACCTGACTGCACGGTGCGCCGTGTAATTCCCGCACGCCCCCCTGGCTAACTCCCGGCGCGGCCCGCGGAAAGCCTTGCTTTTCCTGAAAGTTCTGCGGACTGAGCCGGCGTATCGCATTGGCTTGCCGCGCATTAGGAAGTTATCAAAGTTTCAACCCTAACATTCAACGAAGCAAACAGCAGCGAAGCCGCGGTATCGCCGGCCAGCGCAGGGGAATTTGGGTTAGATGAGCGCATTTGGGCGACGCACCGGGGCAGGCGGAATGGCGGCGGGAGCACGGCCGGCATTCGGCGTGGCACGTCCGATGAAGACCGGGGTCGAATCGGCCGCGCCTTCGCAGGCCGCAGGCACCAGCCGGGGCGGAGAGCAATTCCCGCCCCTGCCGGCTGAAGATCCAGTCAATCTGCAATTTGGCGGGAACGGCGACCAGGGCGATGCGATGACTCGCCTGTCCGACCGCGCGAATAATGTGGTTGAAGGTCTGCATCATGCTGAAGGCTTCGAGGCTTCGGTCCACAAAATCAAGGAGCAGGTGCTGCCGCGCCTGCTCGAACGGGTCGATCCAGAAGCCGCGGCCACGCTTACCAAGGACGAATTGTCCGAGGAATTCCGTCCGATCATCCTGGAAGTGCTGGCCGAGCTCAAGGTCACGCTCAACCGGCGCGAGCAATTTGCGCTGGAAAAGGTGCTGATCGACGAACTGCTCGGTTTCGGCCCGCTCGAGGAACTGCTCGGCGATCCGGACATCACCGATATCATGGTCAACGGCCCGGACCAGACCTACATCGAAAAGAAGGGCAAGCTGCAGCTCGCACCGATCCGGTTCCGCGATGAGCAGCATCTGTTCCAGATCGCCCAGCGGATCGTCAACATGGTTGGCCGCCGCGTCGATCAGACCACGCCGCTGGCCGACGCCCGCCTCAAGGACGGCAGCCGCGTCAACGTCATCGTTCCGCCGCTGAGTCTGCGCGGCACCGCTATCTCGATTCGTAAATTCTCCGAGAAGCCGATTACGCTCGATATGCTGCGCGATTTCGGCTCGATGTCGGACAAGATGTGCACCGCGCTGAAGATCGCCGGCGCCTGCCGCATGAATATCGTCATCTCGGGCGGTACCGGTTCCGGCAAGACGACCATGCTCAACGCGCTGTCGAAGATGATCGACCCGGGCGAGCGGGTGCTGACCATCGAGGATGCCGCCGAACTGCGCCTGCAGCAGCCTCACTGGTTGCCACTGGAAACCCGTCCACCGAACCTTGAAGGCCAGGGCGCCATCACCATCGGCGATCTCGTCAAAAACGCGCTGCGGATGCGTCCCGACCGGATCATCCTGGGCGAAATCCGCGGCGCGGAGTGCTTCGATCTGCTCGCCGCGATGAATACCGGGCATGACGGCTCGATGTGCACTCTCCATGCCAACTCGGCGCGCGAATGCCTTGG